>JAOTWH010000081.1 GCA_029863035.1 Acidimicrobiia bacterium
CGGCGGTTGCGGTCGTTCGCACCTTGGTGGGAGCAACCGATCCGTCCCAAGCCGACCCGGGCACCCTGCGGGGAGACCTGGGATTGGCGGTCACCGAGAACTTGGTTCACGCTTCCGATTCCCTCGAGAGCGCGAAGAGGGAATTAGAGCTCTTCTTCGACTAGTCGCTTCGAGCCCCCCCTGCAACTCGGCTAGAGCGCGAAATCCATCCTCGCCTGGGAGCCAGATCGGTTTCGCGACTACACTTGCTGGCTGGCGCAATTCTTTTAGGGGCCTTCATGGTCGAGAGCGTTTTTTCCATCGCGGGCCGAGACATGGCCATCGACCTCGGAACGGCGAACACATTGGTGTACGTCCGAGGAATGGGCATCGTTTTGAACGAGCCGTCCGTGGTGGCCATAAATACACAGGACAACCGTCCGCTCGCTGTTGGCATGGAAGCCAAGCGGATGATCGGGCGTACTCCGTCATATATCCAGGCGATCCGTCCGCTGCGCGACGGAGTTATCGCCGACTTCGACATCACCGAAAAGATGCTCCGTTACTTCATCCAGAAGGTGCATCGTCGCCGCTGGGCCCGCCCTCGCATCGTCATCTGCGTCCCCTCCGGCATAACCGGAGTGGAGCGCCGTGCGGTTGAAGAGGCGGCCTACCACGCCGGCGCTCGCAAGGCCTACACCATCGAGGAGCCTATGGCCGCCGCCATCGGCGCCGGCCTTCCTGTGCATGAGCCGGCCGGCTCGATGGTGGTCGATGTCGGCGGTGGGACCACCGAGGTGGCCGTCATCTCATTGGGGGGCATCGTCACCTCTCGTTCCATTCGCATCGGCGGCGATGAGCTCGACGAAGCCATCATCACGTGGGTCAAGAAGGAATACAACGTCATGCTCGGCGAGCGCACAGCAGAGCAGGTGAAGATGGCCATCGGGTCGGCTTGGCCCTATCCAGACGAACCGGCAGCCGAGGTCAGGGGGAGGGACCTGGTCTCCGGTCTTCCCAAGACGATGATCCTTTCCAGCGCCGAGCTGAGAGAAGCTATCGAAGAGCCGCTCCAGGCGGTCGTCGATGCCGTCAAGTACACACTGGACAAAACGCCGCCGGAGCTCGCCGCCGACATCATTGAGCGCGGCATCGTGGTTACCGGCGGAGGCGCGTTGCTACGAGGCTTGGGCCTTCGTCTCGCCAACGAGACAGGAATGCCAATTGTCATCGCAGATCGTCCCCTGCAATCGGTTGTGCTCGGATCGGGTCAGTGCCTTGAGGAGTTCGATGTGCTTCAGGGCGTGCTCGTCTCGAGCGGTCGGCCTTAATCCGATCGCCCCTCCGGTCACCCGACCATGCTGAGGAGCCGGCCCGATCGAACAACCACCCTGTTCATCACGCTGGTGGTGTTCTCTTTCATGCTGACCACCTACGACGTTCAGACTGCCCAGGTGGGCAGTTTCGGTAGTGCCCTTCGCACCGGCGCAGAGTTCGTGTTCAGCCCGGTGCAGAAGGCCGCTTCTGCCGTGACCAGGCCGGTGGTGGGGTTCCTGGACGGGGTTGCCAACCTCGCCAGTCTGCGAGACGAGAACGACCAACTGCGCGACCAGGTCGCCAGCCTCGAGCAGGAATTGGCCGACACCGAATCTCTGCGGGCCGAGCTCGACGCCCTGCAGAGGCTGAACAACATCGTGGGTCCGGCCGGCATCGACACGGTCACGGCAAGGATCTTCGCCGTTGCGCCGTCGGGATTCGATCACGTGCGCGGCATCGATCGAGGCAGCAGCGACGGAATCGGCGTCGGCATGCCGGTGGTCGACGAGAGCGGACTGATCGGACGGGTCGATGCCGTCTTCGCCGACTCGGCCCGAGTGCGTCTGATCACCGATCCCACCGTGCGGGTTGGGGTGCGCGTACTGCGTACCAACGAGACGGGATGGGTTTCGGGCAGGGGCTCCGGCCCGTTGGTGCTTGAGATGTTCGAAGCCACCCAGGCCGTTGCCGAAGGCGACCGGGTGGTGACGGAGGGAGGCCGCTTCCCAGCCGGGCTCATCGTTGGCACGGTGAATGAAGGAGCCCGCTCGGACGCCGGATTCGCGCTGCGGACAACTGTGGACACCATCGTCGTGTTCAGCCGACTCGATTTCGTCAACGTTCTTATCACGACCAGCGAGGACGAGCTGACAGATGTGCCGGGGGACGACGGCCCGCCGGTTCTCGATGAGGCGCCTCCGCAAGGGTCGCCATGACCACCGGTCGCATGCTCGGGGCATTGTTGCTGGTAGTTGGTGCAGTCATTCTGCAGACGACCTTGTTCGTTTCGACTCGCCCGTTCGGAGCCGCCCCCGACCTCATCGTGCTGGCTGTCTTCGGGCTGCTCCGTTTCATGCCGGCCGAGCCAGGAATCTTTCTTGGCTTCACCGGTGGGCTGCTGGCAGACCTGCTGGGTGGCTCCCCCCTTGGGATGTGGGCGCTTTCGTTGACTGTGGTTGCTTATCTCGTCATCAGGTTGCGCGACCGAGCACAGGACTCATATGGCCTCGCCATCGTTGGCGTGTTCGCTTTCACTTTCGTCGCCCAGAGCCTCTATGTGCTCTTGGGGACGCTGTTCGGTCAACAACCTCTCAAAGATCCCGGCGTGGCCAGGATCGTGATCCTTACGGCCTTATTCACCGCCGTTCTTGCGATGGCGGTGCTGCCGGTGGGCTCGTGGTTGGCGCGCGAGACAAGGGGCCGTCGCTCGAGGGTGTTGGTATGAAGCCCGGCTGGAGGTTGGCGGTTCTGGGTTTGGTGTTCGGCGCCCTCTTCTCGGTGCTCACGCTGCGCCTGTGGTACCTGCAGGTGACCGAGGCAGCCACTCTCGAGGTTCAGGCCGAGCGTCAGCAGATCCGGCTAGTCACCTCTCTTGCCCCGCGAGGCGAGATCCTCGATCGTGACGGCAGACTGCTGGCGGGCAGCCGGTCCTCGCTCTCGTTGGTTGTTGACACGCAACTGCTTCCAGAAGACCGGCTCGATGAGGTGATCCAGGCGGTAGCGACGCTGCTGGACCTGGCTCCCGTTGAGGTGCGGGCCCGGCTCAACGACGCAGCCCGCGGCGCCCTGGCGCCGATCGCCACCGACATCGATGCGAAGTCAGCGTTGTTCATCATGGAGCACGGAGAGGATTTCCCTGGGCTCCGGGTGGAACGAGTGCCGGTGCGCACCTACCCGGCAGGCGAGAGCGCTGCCCACGTCGTCGGCTATATCGGCCGTCCCAACGATGCCGACCTAGAGCTTCCGGGGGTTGAACCTGGTGACGCGGTCGGCAAATTCGGAGTCGAGAAGGCCTACGAGGTCTGGCTGCGTGGCACCCCCGGGCTTACCAAATACGGGGTAAATGCCGAGGCCGAGATCCTCAGCATCAACGGTGAGCAACCTCCCGAACCGGGCGGATCGGTACGCACCACCATCGATCTCGAGTTCCAAGCCGTGCTGGAGAATGCGCTCGTTGACGGCATCAAATTGGCCAGATCGGAAGAGACCAGGCCCGAGGTCCGCGATGCGATAAGAGCATCGGGCGTTGTGCTCGACGTCACGGACGGCTCGATTCTTGCCATGGCGTCGGCGCCCTCGTTCGATCCTTCGATATTCGTCGGCGGGTTGACGCAGGCGGAATGGACCGCCCTCCAGGACAAGGGAGCCTTCAACAACTTCGTCATTCAGGGGACCTACCCCCCGGCATCCACGTTCAAAGTGGTGGGCTACGCGATGGCGCTGGAGGAGGGCGTCTACCCCCAGGCCGAGGTCGAGCAGGCTGCGCTACAGGCCGACAGCGACGGCTACTTCTGTAGTGGACAGCTCGAATTCCAATTCAACGATGGCAGCCCCAACGTCTTCAACGACTGGAAAGCGGATGGCCACGGGACAGTCAATCTGCACGGCGCGCTGCAACAGTCTTGCGACCTCTACTTCTGGGAGCTAGCGCTGCGGGTCTGGCGCGCAGAAGCGGACGAGTTCGATGAGGATCTCATCCAGCAGTGGGCCCGCAGACTTGGCTTTGGCGAACGCTCGGGAATCGATCTTCCCTTTGAGCAACAAGGCCTGATCCCAGATCGTGAATGGTTCAATCGCACCCAGCAGGAGACACCAGGGCGGGTACGCCAGGAGGGAGCGTGGTCGGGCGGAGACGTCATGAACATTGTGTTGGGCCAGGGTGCCGTGACCGCCACGCCGCTTCAGGTGGCCAATGCCTATGCGGCCTTGGTCAACGGAGGGACCCTGTGGGAGCCCAGGGTGGTGACGGACATTTTGGACCGTGATGGTGTGGTCATCTTCGAGAACCCGGCCAAGCCGATCCGCCAGATCGAGCTGGATCCCCAAACCGCCTTGCTGCTTCGGGCTGACCTGCGCCAGGTGGTTAACGGACCGGCGGGAACGGCCAGGGCGGCATTTGTCGGCTTCGGTGCCAAGGCCACTCAGATAGGCGGCAAGACGGGGACCGCCGAGGTAAAGAAAGGCGCCACTTCGGCAGAGGACATCGATACCGCCTGGTTCATTGGCGTCACCCCGATCGATGATCCCAGGTACGTGGTGGCTGTTGTAGTGGAGCAAGGTGGTAGCGGGGGCCGCATAGCGGCACCGACCGCAGCCCAGGTGTTGAAGGTGCTGGTTGGGGAGGCCCCGGGTGAGGTCACTGCCGGCGAGGACACCGACTGATGGATCTCTCGGCACGCGCCCCGCTTTCCCTCGATCGTGACCTCCATTCACGTCCCGATGCCCTTCTCATCATTCCCGTGCTGGCCCTGTCGGCATTGGGCGCCTTGATGATCTTCAGTGCGTCGGCTCCGCGCCTGGAGGAGCTAGGCATCTCTCCAACGTCCTCGCTGGAGCGACAGCTCGTCTTCATGGTGCTCGGTGCCTTGGCGTTCATAGCCATATCGGGGATGAGCGAGCGATCGCTACGAGGGGCGGCGCCCTACGTCTTTGTTTTCGTGCTTGTGATGCTCGCTGCGGTGTTCGTAATCGGTGACATCCGGGCCGGCGCCCAGCGTTGGATCGCTCTCGGTTCGTTCCAAATCCAGCCATCGGAGCTGGCTAAACCCGCCGTGATATTGGCGCTGGCTGCTGTTCTGGCTCCAACAGAAGAAGATGATCTCACCTGGGCAAGGATCTTGCGAGCAGTGGCGCTAGCGGCGGTGCCGATGCTCCTCATCGTCACTCAACCTGACCTGGGAACTGGGCTGGTCATGGCTTTCGTGGCCGTTGTGATGCTATTCGTCGCCGGGATTCCGCTGCGCCGCTTCCTGGCACTGGCAGTAGCTGGAACCGTGGGGATGGCGGCAGCACTTCAGCTCGGACTCTTTCAATTCCAGCAGTACCAGCTCGATCGACTGACCGCGTTCCTCGACCAGGGCTCCGATTTGGCCACGGTCAACTACAACCTCTTCCAATCTCGCCTCACAATTGGCAGTGGCGGGCTATTCGGCAAGGGCTTGTTCGAAGGGACCCAAACCAACCTCTCCTTCGTACCTTCCCAGTCGACCGACTTCATCTTCACCGCGGTTGGCGAGCAGCTCGGGTTCATCGGCGGCGCCATCGTCATCTTCCTATACGCCTTCATCGTGTGGCGGCTATTGGCCATTGCCGCCAGTGCCAACGATCGCTTCGGCCGCTTGGCGGTATCTGGTGTGGCGGCGCTCATCGCATTCCACGCCATCATCAACGTCGGCATGACCCTCGGCATCATGCCCGTCACCGGTTTGCCACTTCCCTTCATGAGCCAGGGAGGTTCGGCCTATTTGGCCATGGGCATATCGCTGGCAATCGCCCACGTGGTCGCGCTTCATCGCTCACCGGTGCCGGGGGAGCGTCGGCTTCTCTGAAGCCTCTCGTTTCTCGTTTCTCGTTTCTCGTTTCTCGTAACTAGTAACTAGTAACGAGTAACGAGCTACGCCCAGCGGAGCTGGGCTCACTACGCTCCCCCCCGATGCATCGGCGTGGTGAAGAAGGATGGATTGAGGTCATCTGTGGCCCCATGTTCTCCGGCAAGAGCGAAGAGCTGATTCGTCGCATCACTCGCTATCACATCGCCCGGCTCCCGGCTCAGACCTTCAAGCCGGTCCTCGATACCCGCTACGCCGATGACGAAGTCGTATCGCACAGCTCGCTCTCGGTGGCTGCCGAACCCGTTGCCAACGCCAAAGACCTGCTGTCAGCCGTGGAGGACCGCACGGTGGTCGTCGGCATAGACGAGGCCCAGTTCTTCGACGACAGTCTGGTTTCTGTGGCGGAAACGCTTGCCGCCACTGGCAAATTCATCATCCTGGCGGGGCTCGACCTGGACTACCTGGCGAGGCCCTTCGAGCCGGTGCCAACGTTGATGACCCGTGCCGAGTACGTCACCAAGATGTTGGCTGTGTGCCATCGCTGCGGCGGCCCTGGCATGTTCACGCAGCGGGTCATCCGCTCGGACGACCTGGTGGTGCTGGGGGCCACCGATGCCTACGAGGCACGCTGTCGTCGCTGCTACAACCCATACGAGCCGTCTCAGGAACAACTGGAGATCGACGGGGGTTGAGCCGATAGAAGTACCAGCCTTCGTGTTACGATGGCTGGCGGACGTTGATCGTCCCCGACCTCGAACCTGGATGGAGCATCTAGTGGCGCACGCCACCCTCTTTACTCACTCCGTGCGGCGGACAACTGCGGACTCCTCGAGAGTCCCTCGGTTGCATCCTCTCTTGCCGCCATCGAGCGCTGGGGCACAACGCCTCAAACCCACATCAAGCGGCCAGGAAGCCGTAATAGGAGTTTCAAATGTCTTTGTTTCGTCGCAAGCCTCGCGTGGTACGTCGGGGCTCGGAGGACGGATCGGTCGAGGAGCGCTCTACCCGCCGGGTAGGTCGCGAGGAAGTGACCGTCCGTCGGGTCCGCCAAGCACCACAGCAGAAGCCAGCAAGCGAGCGTAAATCCCGCCGTAAACGCGGGGATCGGTCGCCGGCGACACCGGCTACGCGTGGTGGCACGAGGCAGTCTCGTCGTCCCGACGCGATCCCACCACCAGAGACGGCCAAGCGCCAGATGCTGGTGCGCCGCTTGCCTCATCAGATACAGATCGTTGTCCTGGAAGGCCCGGTTCTGGTTGAGCACTACGTGGCCAGATCAGACAAGGCCTCGCTGGTCGGCAACGTTTATCTAGGAAAGGTGCGCAACGTGCTCCCCGGCATGGAGGCGGCGTTCGTCGACTTCGGCGAAGGCAAGAACGGTGTTCTCTACGCGGGCGATATCCAGGGCCGTCGGAGCCGCATCGAGAACCACCTCAAGAACGGTGATGATGTTCTGGTGCAGGTGTCGAAAGACGCCATGGGTCACAAGGGAGCCCGTCTCACCAACGAGGTCAGCTTGGCCGGCCGCTACCTGGTGCTGGCACCCGGAGCCGAGATCAAGGGCATCTCGCGCCGGCTCGGCAATGACGAGCGCGACCGGCTGCGCCGCATCATCGACAAGGTTCGCCCCAAGGACTTTGGCGTGATCGTCAGGACCGCCGCCGAAAGCGCCTCAGAAGAAGACCTGCTGGCGGATGTTCAGCGGTTGGAGAAGTCGTGGAGGGACATCAACGTCGCGGCCGGTCAAGGTGGGGGGCCCAAGCTCCTCCATGAGGAGCCACCGCTCGAGATCCGTGTCATCCGAGAGAATTTCACCCGGGACTTCCGCCAGCTGTTGGTCGACGACGCGTCAACCAAGGACCGCATCTCGGCCTACCTGGAGGAAACCGAGCCAGATCTCGCCTCCAAGGTGAAGCTGTATCGAGAGAAGGAGTCGCTCTTTGAGAGGTATCACGTCGACGACCAGCTTCGCAAAGCTCTCGACCGCAAGGTTTGGCTGCCCTCAGGCGGCCATGTTGTGATCGAGCGGACCGAGGCTCTCACGGTGATCGACGTGAACACGGGTCGCTTCGTAGGCCACTCCAACCTCGAGGAAACGGTGCTCCAGAACAATCTGGAGGCAGCGGAGGAAGTGGCTCGCCAGCTTCGGTTGCGAGACATCGGAGGCATCATCGTGATCGACTTCATCGACATGGAGATCGCCCGCAACCGCGACGCAGTGATAGCTCGTCTCGAACAGCATCTCGCCAAGGACAAGACCAGGACGCAGGTTTTTGACGTGTCCAACCTGGGTTTGGTCGAAATGACACGCAAGAACGTCTCTGAGGGCCTACTGGAGTCATTCAGCGAAGTGTGCGACAAATGCTCCGGCAGGGGCGTTCTGCTTCACGAAGAGGCCGCCACCGGTGATGAGCCCATGCCCCATCGCGCCTCGGAGTCAGCCCGCTCTTAGCTCGCTATCATGATTGTCCCCGTCCCGTCTAGGTTTCTTATGTATGCCATCATCCGCACCGGCGGCAAGCAATCGAAAGTCCGCGAGGGCGACATCCTCGATGTTGAGCAACTCGCGGGCGACGATGAGGTGTCCTTCACCCCGTTGCTGGTCGTCGACGCCAAAGGCAAGGTGGTTTCGGACCGCAGGAAGCTCTCTACCGCCACAGTCACCGCCAAGGTGCTTGGGCCGTCCGCCGGGCCCAAGATCGACATTTTCAAGTACAAGAACAAGACCGGGTACCGCAGGCGTCAGGGGCATCGCCAGAAGTACACCCGCATAGAGATCCTCAAGATCAAAGCACCCAAGGCCGAGCCGAAAAAGGCAGCAGCGTCCGAAGAGGAAAAGCCAGCTACTGCCGCCAAGCCGGCAGCCAAAGCGACAGCAGCCAAAAAGCCGGCAGCGAAGAAGCCGGCTGCCACCAAGAAACCAGCTCCGAAAGAGGAGGCATAGATGTCTAAGACCAAAGCCGGAGGCTCAACTCGAAATGGGCGGGACTCGGCCGCCAAGCGGCTTGGTCCCAAGGTGTTCGACGGCCAAGAGGTCACAGCAGGCTCGATCCTCGTGCGCCAGCGAGGCACTCGCATCCACCCGGGCGGCAACGTTGGCCGCGGCAACGACGACACCCTTTTTGCCAGGATCGACGGTGTGGTTCGCTACGGATCTCGCAACTCTCGGCGGCTGGTCAGCGTCGACCCCGTCTGAGCTGATGGCATGTTCGTCGATTCGGCGCGCATCGTCGTGCGAGGCGGAGACGGCGGCGCTGGCGTAGTCAGCTTCCATAAGGAAAAGGGTC
>JAOTWH010000082.1 GCA_029863035.1 Acidimicrobiia bacterium
ATCTTCGGCATAGCACTTGAAGCGGGCCATCCTCGCCTCCCTTGGACCTGGGAATGATGTGGTCAGCGGTGAGGACGTTGGGAGGCGTCACGACGTGGCGGGGTGTGCCGTAGCCGGGGCAGGTGGGGCCGTAAGCCGCCAGGTGGGCCGCTACCACAGAGGCACGCCGGGTGGCTTCTCGGTAGGTGCGTTCTGGGATGGCGTGCTCATGACAGCGGCTCTGTCGAGTCGGGCGGCCGCACACCAGGCAGGGTTTCAGTGGTCTAGGCATCGGGGTAGCTCGTTCTCTGCGAGCGGGTGGGGCCAGATTAGAGCGCTGGGTGTGACATCTTGGGCACAGGCCGATAGGTCCCAACCCCCCCCGCCTGCCCGCGCATCGGCGTAGGGTCGGCAGCAAGAGGCGAGGGAGAGGGAGGAGTTCTCATGTTGTCAGGGTTGTTCAAGCTGCCGTGGTTGGGATCTTCGGCCCTATCCATTGGGCGCTCCCCGGACTGATGATTCGCCGAGGAGGTGGGACTGATGCCGGAAACGCTCGCGTACGTCGCCGCGGGGATCGTGTTCCTGTGGGGCGTGAGCCACATCATGCCGACCAAAGAGGTCGTCGCCGGATTCGGGAATATCAGCGAAGACAACCGCCACATCATCACCATGGAATGGGTGGCCGAGGGGCTGAGCTTCATTTTCGTGGCAGCGCTGATCGTGGCGGTGACCTGGTCGGGCAAGACACCTGAGGCAGCCGAGGATCTCGTCTACCGGGTCAGCACCGGGTTCCTGATCGCGATCGGGGCGTGGACCGCCATGACCGGGGCCAAGACCTCGGGGGGCGGAGCGATCTGGTTCAAGATGTGTCCGGTGGTGATGTCGGTCGCCTCCGGGCTGCTCATCGCCGCCAGCCTTCTCTGAGCCCGTCCGAGCCACCGCCTGGGTACTCCAGGGCCGATCCTCATACAACATCTCGCGACGCTGACGTCCTGGGACCCGCCCAAAGCCCACGCCGAACACCAGATATGCGCCACAACGATCCCTATCGGATTGGGGTGATCGGTCGGGACGAAGCCGAAGCCCGACGACGGTTCACTGCCGCCTTGGCTGCGTGGGGGAACTGCACGAACTCGTCGAAGCGGAGCGCCGGAACCCGGGGGAAAAATCGACTACGAGCGTGAGTTAGACCGCCACCCCGGTGTCTTTCAGGCCAGGCCGCATACAGGCCGCGAGACACCGAAAAAACACGCGAACCACCGCGAACCGCTGAACGCCCGAATCATCAGCTAGTCACTGACGAAACCGCCGATTCGCCCGTCGTTGTTGACCCCCCGGAAACTACCCGTTTCTCCCCGACGCGGAAGAAGTCACAGGTTCGATCCCTGTAGCGCCCACGTTTACGGGACCAATCGCGGGTCCCGTTTTCGCGTAGTGGCGCTTTGCTTCGCTCACGGTCGGACTCGGTCGAGTCCTCATCGGCCTCGACTTTCGTCCTCCACCGGGCCTCGCTCCGCTCGGCGCTCTATTCCCCGGTTCGATCCCTGTAGCGCCCACGTTTACGGGGCCCGATCGCGGGTCCCGTTTTCGCGTAGAGGCGCTTTGCCTCTGGTTCGCCGGGCGCGAGCAGTGAGCACCATGGCCGAGCCGGCTCCGGCGATGATCGCAGCCGCGTACCACAGGTTGGGTCGGCCCCCCAGCGCCGGGCGCAGCGGCTCGGTAACAAGCCTGATGGCTCCGGCAGCAGCCAGCGCAGTGGCGCCCACCAACCCGAGGGTGGGCGGCCGCAGTTTCCAGGCGAGAAGAAGCGCAGCGATAGCCAGAAATCCCAGTGCGGCATAGATCTCGGTGGGATGTCGGGTCACGGTGCTGCCGTCGAGGCTTGTCGCCCAGGGGAGATCGCTTGGCGTGCCAAGGCATGCGTCGCGAAACAGACAGCTGCCATGCCAGCCGGCCAACCCAGCCAGCACCGCGGCGGCCAATCCATCTGCTACTGCTCTTATCTCGCCTCGTCCCATGAACGAGAGCACTGCCAAGGCTGTGAGCGACGCCCACCCGGTGTCGACACCGGCTCGGACGATGATGATGTCGCCGAGGTGAGCTGCCGGGTTCACGCCGTTGCCGATCATGGTCGCCAGCCGCCCGACCACCAATCCTGCCGCGGCCGACCCGAGCGCCAGATCCCACAGGTCTTTAGTGCAAGCTGCGGCGTTGCCTCGCTTGGCTTCCCACCACAGAACCGCGTACAGAACGCCGACGCCGATGGCCGCAGCGCCCAGCAATGAGAATTCCACGGCTAGCCGCGCACCAGCTCGTCGAGATGAAGTGCCAGAGTCCGCTCGTCGATGACCCCGTTGTGGAGATAGGACAACTCGCCTCCAGCGCGGAAGAAGAAGGTCAGCGGTACACCGCGCCCACCGAGGGAGCCTGGAACGTCGCCAGAGGAATCGAAGAAGTGCTCGAATCCGCCCAGATCGAATTCGGCGATGAACTCACGGGCGCCCGACATCTGGTCCTTGGTATCGATACCGATAAAGCGGACCTCCTCACCGAACTGCTCGTTGGCCGAACGCAGCAGAGGTGCCTCGGATCGACAGGGGATGCACCATGATGCCCACACA
Source organism: Acidimicrobiia bacterium (assembly GCA_029863035.1). Next base: position 2,601 of record JAOTWH010000082.1, read on the forward strand.
TTGACCATCACCGGGAGATCAGAAGAAGACAAGAGATCGCCGATCTCCGAGACGGATATCGAAGGCAAGGGCTCGACGTCGGCTGCAGCAACGCTCGTTCCTGAACATGAAGCTGCCAGCACCGAAATCGACAAGAGAGCCATTAAGCCGCGGCGGGACACCGACGGAGTCTATGGAAAGGGCACAATTGCGGGGCCTGCGGTAGCACTCAATTGAGTGCGTGGCGCCCAGCGTGGCCTCGCCCGAGCTTGATCTGTCACGGCCGTCACCGTGGGCGGCGCTTTACGCGATCCTGCAGCGTCGCTCGCGGTCGGAGTCGGTCGAATCCTATTCGGCCTCGACCTTCCTCCTTCACCGTGCCTCGCTCCGCTCGGCCCTCAAGTCTCGAGGGGATCATCCGCTGCGGGTGGGACCCTGACCTCGTAAGTGGCTCAGCCCTGAGGATCGATGATCTCGACCTCCCATCGGGCTGCGTCGCTGGCTCCTGCTCCACATGTCGCTTCGACATCGAGACCTTCGAGTCGCACCTTGAGCAGCTTCCCGGCGTCATCGTCGACGCCCCCCGCTGATCCTCGGCCCTGCCACTCACCGTCCTTGTAGTGGCCGCTGAAGAATCCATCGAAGTCGCCCATGACCTCGTCGCGGACCGTCAGTGTGCCTCTAATGGACCCCGAACCGCTCTTTGTGTTGAGATCGATGGCGGCCAACCCCGAGTTGATGCCGGCTGGTTCGCCATCATCGGTGAGGAATCCGACGTAGGGGAAGTCGCGGATATGCCAGATCATGTCGTCCTTGCCGGTCATCTCGACAGCACCGGGGGGACCTGTAGCGAAGACGCACTCGGTACGGGAGTATTCGGTCTTGTCCACAGCCCCGGCACCGACCGGCGCTGCCATCACCCCCATTACCAGAGCAATCACCACCAGGACCAGAAGTATTCGCCTCATCGTCTCCTCCTCCCTTTGACGCTTGTGGGCAAGCGTCATGCCCCGAAAGGGCAACGGCCAGAGGCTTAGGCCCCGAATAGTGACCCACCGTCGCTTTCTAGTCGCTCAGAGGGGTAACTAGTCCTTCCATGATTTCGGGGAATGGACCAACACGGCACTGTCTATTACGCATACGTTGTCCACATGGACTTAGTACAGCTTGCTTCAGTCGTGATCCTCTTCCACGCCACACTCTTCTTGATCGTCGACGGCATGCTGTCGATGGCACGTCGCGCCGTCAGGTCTCGCTAGCTAGACGGTCTGACTCTCGGGTCCCGACTCCAGCTCCCACACCTTGACTTCCCACAAGAAGCGTGATCCGCGCGTCTTGAGGTGCACTACGCCGCGATCGACCAGCTGTCTTACCACTGAGCTCTCGGCCAACATGGTTGGCAATGGGATCATGCGACTGGCGAGCTCGCGCAACTGTCCGTAGGCCGATTTGGCCGCTGTGAGGATGGCGGCTTCGTCTTGCAGCGACCCGGTTGGAAGCAACACGCGTCCCCCGGGACGAAGCCATTTCTTCGCTTCCTGCAACATTCGGATGGGGAGCTCACTGCCGTTCGGCCCGCCGCCGGTCTTGGAAGGGAACCAACCGCTCTCGGCTGCCAGATCGTCAGGAATGCCGCTGACGTCGCCGATGATGAGATCTGCCTGAACGCTCTCGGGAATGGCGTCGAAGAGGTCTCCCCGGAAGAATTCGATCTTGTCGGCCACGCCCTGCTCTGTGGCGTTGGCGAGGCCCACCTCGCGCACATCCTCGGAGCTATCGACCGCGATGACCCTGCCGGCACCGAGCTTGGCGGCCAGAATCGCCAGAATGCCGCTGCCGCTGCCGACATCGATGACGACGTCGCCTTCATTGACCTGCAGTTCCTCGGCGAGCAGCGTGGTGATGGTCGAGGGCCGGAACGTATGAGTCCCGATGTTGAGGTTGAACGGACCTAGCCGGCCCTTCCAGGGGATGAGTTCCATATTCATCTCTGTCGCGAAATCGAACTCTACACCATGCCAATGCGTCGTCAGAAAGCGCCAGCGACCGGCAGCCAGTGAGATTCGCCGAGGCGGAACCCTGCATTGGCCATGCCTTCTTGGTTGGCATTCCTCAGGTAGACAGACGCGATCGACGGGCGGAAGACTCCCGGGGTGAAGGTTCCGTCCCCGGTCCAATCTCCAGCGACCAGACGGTCGCCGCCATCGCCAAAGAAGAAGCGGAGGTCCGGGGTGCTCGACCTGTCGCTGTTGGTGAGCCATATCTCACCAGAACTGCGACGATGAACCCCGACGGTCTCCATCCCATCGCCGTCGAAATCTCCAACGAAAGGGGTATCGCCCAGGTTTCCGAACTCGAAGCTGCGATCTGCCGCACCTATTCCGACGCCGTTCGCACCGAGCCGGTTGAAGATGAAGAAGGTCTGCTGCGCCGAGCGGTAGAGAGAAACCGTATCACAGCCGTCGTTGTTGAAATCGCCTGCCAGCGGGACATCGTCGGGGTTGCCGGCATAGAAGTTGATGTCCGCCGGCCCCTCGGTGTTGCTTAGACGGAGGTAGACATAGCCATCGCTTGGCCGGAAGAGCCCGGGTGTCTCTGTGCCATCGCAGTTCCAATCGCCGAGGAATGGCACGTCGCCCGGGTTGCCGAAGTAGAAGACGTTCAAAACACCGGCCCCGTTTCTCAGCGTCCACACACCTTGGGTGGGATCGATCAGGCCAACACCGTGCTTGTGAACTCCAACCGAAGCGATGAGGTAGGAAACGTTGATGGTGACAGTGGCAGCTTCCGATTCGAGTTGTCCGTTGCTCGCCACATAGGTGAAGGAGTCCACCCCGGCGAGGCCATCGTGCGCCGTATAGGTGACGTTGGAACCCGGCCCCAGCGATACCACACCATGGGCCGGTTGCGACAGCTGCGAGATAGTCAACACGGCGCCGCTGGGCTCCGAGTCGTTGGCAAGCACGTCGATGGCGATCGGCACTCCGGCCGTGGCGTTGGCTACGTCATCCGCCGCCAATGGCCCGGCCAGGACCGAATCCACCCACGCCGCCGAGGCTGCGGTTTCAGCGTAAACGCCGGGGGCACCGGCGATGGCACAGCCTGTACCCCAGCTCACTATTCCGATGTGGAGCCATCCTCCGACGTTGTCCGGCACGACGAGGGGTCCTCCACTGTCACCTTGACAGGTATCGTGGCCCCCACTCGGGTACCCGGCGCACAACATCGATGTGCCATCGAAGTCCGGTGCATATGGCGACCCTGGTGCCCCCGCCGCTTCGCAGTCCACATCCGAGATAACAGGCAGGTCCACCTCATGAAGCACACCTGGAAAGAGAGGTGAGCTTTCGGTGGATCCCCAGCCCATGGTTGTTGCGGTTGTTCCAGGGCCGTAATCGGCCGCATTGGTTGGCGAGGCCAGCCGGATGGGAGAGAAGCTGGTCGGAGCCGACAAGCGGAGCAGCGCAACGTCGAATTCGAGGAACGCGGCGCCGACGTCGAAAGCGGGATGTCTGAGTACCCGGGCGACCGCTATGCGCTCGCCGTCGTTGGCTGTGAGATCGTGGCGCCCTACGACGACGTCGATCTCGTCAGCCCCTTGGTCAACCGAGACGCAGTGCGCTGCGGTGAGAACCCAGTAGGGCGAGATGACTGCTCCGCCGCAGAGCTGCCCGGCGAACGCGTTGGGATTGGAGCGAGTCACCAACGCGGCCATGAACGGGTACTTCAGGGCTGGATCGACCTCAGCGCCGCCCACGATGCGCGGTGCGGCCTGGTCGATCGCGCCCAGAGCGCCACCTACGCCCAGTGGTAGAGCCATTGCTACCGTTATGGCGACCGCCATAGCGGACCTGCCAGCTCGCTTCAACTTCCTTCTCCCCGTCGCCCAGGGCCATTCTGCCACAGAGAGCATTCGGTGGGAGAGCCAGTTGCTGGGCCGCTAGGGGACTAGACACCTAGCCCATGGTGGCGTTTGGCCCGGGAAGGGGCGCTCACCGAGCTGAGGAATGGCCATCCTTAGGTGTCGCTGCCGACCTTGCCGGGTATGGCGATCCGCTTCTCGTACCAGCGCAACAGCAGGCTCAGGCCCAGCGTGAGGGTCACGTACAAAGCCATGAGGATGAAGAAGCCCTCCCGGAAGCGGAACGAGGATCCGGTGTAAAGCCGAGCTTGTTGGGTGAGTTCTCTCACCGCGATCACCGACACCAGCGAAGTGTCCTTCATGAGGCTGATCAGGTCGTTGCCAAGCGCAGGGAGCATGTTGCGGACGGCCTGGGGAAGCACGATGCGCCGCATGCTCTGGCGGTTGGTGAGCCCGAGAGATCTTCCAGCCTCGATCTGGCCTGAATCGACCGACTGGATGCCGGCCCGGAACACCTCGGCTATGAACGCCGCATAGAAAAGCGACAGAGCGGCGGCTCCTCGCAGCGCCTGGGCGATGGACCGGGAGGAGATGTTGATGAGGTCGGCAAAGTCGGGAGTCAACACCAAGGCCACCACGAAAATGAACACCAGCATGGGAATGCCCCGCACCAACTCGATATAGGTGGAGGCCGTGTTGCGCAGGAAGGAGTTCTTGGAGACGCGGCCTAGTCCGATGAACAACCCAAGGAAGGTGGCCGCAATGAACGAACTGATCGTAAGGATGAACGTCAGCGCTATGCCGCGATTCCAGACAAGGGGCCAGGGAAGGACGCTCTCGAAGGCTTCGCGGTATTCGTCGGTGACGGCTATCAGCACCGCCATGGCGGCGATGATGGTGAGCATGGCCACCAACCACCATGGGAACTCGCCCTTCTCGATCTTGATGATCGAAGTGGCCGGGCCGGGAGCTACTTCGTCTGGGTCGATCACGGGCTCACCTGACTTTCCGCGCAAAAGAATGCGCCGGGCACTGTGGCCCGGCGCATCCTACGTCTTTAGTTACAAGGCGGTCTAGCCGGCCTATTCCTCGATGACGATTTCCTCGATGTCGTCGTAGGTAACCGCGAACGACTCGGTGAAGTACTTACGCCCCAGCTCCTCGAACGTCCCGTTGTCCTTGAGCACCTGGATCGCTTGGTTGACCGGATCGATCAGGTCGCTCCCCTGGGGAAAGATGAACCCGAGCGGATCGCTCTGCAGCGGATCATCTATCGTCTTGAGCACCTCGGCGTTTTCGCCGACATAGCCGAGGCCGGCTGCATCGTCGATGATCACTGCATCCACGTCGCCCGAGATGAGCGCTTGGATAGCGAGCGGGAACTGGTCGAAGGCGTCGACCCTCGACTCGTTGACGTAGGTCAGAATCAACTCGTAGTTGGTCGTACCGATCTGAGTGCCGATCTTGGCGTCCTGATCATCGAACACAGCTTGCGCGGAGTCGTAGCGATCGTCGTCGAGTTGCACGAGGAGCTTCTGGGTCACCACCATGTAGGCGTCCGAGTAGTCGACGATCTCTTTGCGCTCGTCGGTGATCGAGATGCCGTCGGCGGCTGTGTCGAGCTCGTCGTTGGCAACCTGGTCGATCACTGCCGGCCATCCAGACTCGACCATGTCGTTAACGCAGTTGAGCAGCTCGCAGATGGCGTCCCACATGTCGTAATCCCAACCGGTGCCTTCGGTCTCACCAAGGGGGATGTAATTGAATGGCAGATAGGCGTTCTCGACGCCGACCGTGACGGTGCGTCCGCCTAGGTCGGGCAATCCCGAAGCCTCTGTGGCTGGCGTGGTGTCGCCGCCACCAGCAGCCACGGTGGTGTCGGCGCCGTCGTCGTCGCTGCATGCCGCTGCCACCAGGGCCAGCACGGCAATGAGTGCCACGAACAGCTTGAGCCGTTTGGTCATGTTCTTCCTCCAGAATCGTTGCATCAACGGAACCACTGGGGTTCCAGACGCGGGATAGTAGGCGAACCCTGCCGAAGCGCGCTCGTTGAGCGAGTTTCGCCTTTAAACGTCGACAGGTTCAGGTACGAGGTGAGACAGCGACTTGTCGAGGCGCTTAATGACCGTTTCTTCGTCGGTGCTGAGCGCAAGCTGCAGTTCGCTGGTGAGAATGAGACGGGCCTTGGCCAGCATCCGCTTTAATGCCGGTCCCAGCGGCTTCGACTGCTGGGCATAGGTGAGGTCGCGCACCACAGTGGCCACCTCGAAGATGTCGCCAGACGACATCTTGTCTTGCAGCAGCTTGAACCAGCGAGCCCAGGTGGCGTCGGCATCGACGGGATTGGCTTTAAGAGTCGAGAACACCTTGCGGGCCGCGTTCGGTGATATCACAGGGCGCAAACCAAGTTCGGAGGCCTTGGCCACAGGGATACGCAGTACCAATGGGTTCGTGATCGCCTCGATCACGAAGTAATCCTGCTTGGCGCCATCGAACGTGTGCTTCTCTTTCTTGGTGATGATCGCCGCACCGTGATGGGGATAGACCACCTTGTCTCGCACCTTGAACTTGTAGTTCTTATAGGGGCGCGGCTTGGGAAGTCTCGGGTCGATCGGCGGAGCCGGAGGCGAAGCCTTCAAGGGTGCCTTCGCAGCCTTCTTGGCCGGAGCTTTC
>JAOTWH010000281.1 GCA_029863035.1 Acidimicrobiia bacterium
TGGCGACGCTGCTGTATCACATCGCAGTGTTCGAGATGGACTGGCTATACACCGACATCCTGGGTGAGGCCGAGGACGACGAGCGCATGTTGCCCGGAATGCCCTCGGAGCTTCATCCCCACTTTCCCTATCCGATCCTGTTAGAGGACCATTCCTATACCCCGGTGAGCGGCGAACCGTTGGCGGAGCACCTCGATCGACTTGCTGCCAGTCGTCAGGCCCTTCTTGACGTGCTCACCGCCATGAGCGTCGAGGAGTTCCGCACCCTTCGCCCCAGTGGCGACGAGCAGGTCACGCCCGAGTTCGTGATCGAGCATCTGTCCCAGCACGAGGCCGAGCACCGCGGCCAGATATGGGAAGCCCGAGTTGCCGCCGAGAAGGCGCTCGGTCAGCTCTCCGCTGTCTGAGAAGTAGATCTTCGGGAGGGCCGGGCGTTGCGTCACAGCGGTACGCTTGCCACCGTTATGGACGCCTCCCTCACGGCTCAGATCATCGGCTATCTGGGGTCGGCGCTGATCATCCTCTCCCTGATGCAGAAGTCGATTCTGCGGCTTCGTTACATCGGGCTGGCCGGCTCTGTGGCCTTCTTCGTGTACAGCATCCTCATCGACGCCTACCCGATAGCCATCGTCAACGTCATCGCTGCCATCATCCACATCTACTTCCTGCGCAGACTGCTGGGTCGGCCGGAGACCATCTTCTCGACGTTGCATGTGCTTCCCGAGTCTCGCTACCTGCAGGCTTTCATGGACTTCCACGCCAAGGACATCGCTCGATTCCAGCCCGAGTTCTCCTACCAACCCGCCGAGAACCAGTTCGCAGCATTCATCCTGCGCGACATGGTGCCGGCTGGGCTGATGATCGGCCGACCATCCGAGGGCAGTTCGGTCGAGATATTGCTCGACTACGCCATTCCCCAGTACCGCGACTTCAAGCTCGGCAAGTTCCTCTATTCGGGTCGGTCGGGCATCTTCGAGAACCAGGACTGCGACCGAGCCTGGGCGACGGCAACCACCCCAGAGCACGGCCAGTACTTGGAACGAATGGGGTTCGAGCCACGCGGTGAGGACCGCTTCGAGATATCTCTTGTCGAGATGCAAGGGCGCAAGCGATGAAGGTGCTGGTCGCCGACAAGTTCCCGGCCTCTCATCTGGAATCGTTGGAGGCGGCTGGCCACGTTGTGATGTACCAGCCAGATCTCGACGCGGACTCTCTGGCCGGAGCGCTAGCCGGGGTGGAAGGCTTAGTAGTTCGGAGCACTCGAGTAACGGCCACAGCTCTTTCGGCTGCCGACACATTGCGCCTGGTGGTGCGTGCCGGCACTGGAACGAACACCATCGATGTGGAAACGGCCACCGCCGGGGGAGTCCAGGTGTGCAACGTGCCCGGCATGAACTCGCTGGCCGTTGCCGAGTTGGCATTCGGGTTGATCGTGGCGATCGACCGCAACATCGCCGACAACGTCGCCGACCTGCGTGCCGGAAGATGGGACAAGAAGCGCTACTCGCAGGCAAGGGGCCTTTCCGGGCGCAAGCTGGGCATCGTGGGTCTTGGCGGGAGCGGCTTGGCGCTGGCTGAGCGGGCCAAGGCTTTCGGTATGCGACTGGCCGCGATCGATAAGCCTCGTGCCCCCGACACCGCTAGCCGTGTTCTCGAACTGGGCTTTGAGTTGGTTGGCGACCTGGAGTCCCTGGCGAAGCAGTGCGACATCGTTTCTCTTCACGTTCCGCTCACCGAAGACACTCATCATCTCGTTGACGCCAAGTTCTTGAACCACTGCCAGCCGGGAGCCGTCATAATCAATACGTCACGAGGGAACCTGATCGACGAGGATGCACTCATCATCGCCATGGACACCAAGGGCATCAGGGCGGGACTCGATGTGTTCCAGGATGAGCCGGCGTCTGGCTCGGGGGAATTCCGAAGCGCGGTAGCTTCCCATCCCAACGTGTACGGAACACACCACATCGGGGCCAGCACCGATCAAGCCCAGGAAGCTGTTGCCGCGGGGACCGTGGAGGTCATCGA
>JAOTWH010000283.1 GCA_029863035.1 Acidimicrobiia bacterium
GGAGACCAGTTCCACGATGACTTGATCTGGCTCCACCCCGAGCACAGCCGCGATCTGGTTGCGGTCGTCCCACACGCCCTGGCCGCCGGAGTAAACCATGAGTCGCCCATCTTCCAGTGGCTCGGCCAGGGTGGACTCCGGCTCGAGGAACGCATGCTCGATGCGCTGGGTCGTGAAAACCTCGTGCAAGGTGTAGGCGCTGTCGGCCAGGGCGGCGTCGGCGTCGCCGCGCGCATATGTGGACCGGCTCAATTCGTTGCCATCGAGGCCCCAAACGGCATCCTCATCGGATTCCAGTGCCGTGATGGCGTTGACGAACGGGGTGTGGATTTCGTAATCCACCTTCACCAGCTCGGCGGCGTGGCGAGCGGTTTGACGATCTTCGGCCACCACTATCGCCAGCACGTCGCCCATATAAGAGGTGCGGCCGCCCTCGGGTATGAACACAGGCCAATCCTTGTGGATGAGGCCAACTCGCAAATCGCCTGGAACGTCCGCTGCGGTCAAGACCTTGACCACCCCCACGACCGCCTCGGCAGCCGTGGTGTCGATCGACTTGACGTCTGCTCGGGCATGGTCGGTCAGCTTGAATGCTCCGTGCAACAATCCCGGCCGGACCATGTCGTCGATGTAGGGGCGATCGCCAAGCGCCAGCTCCAACGCCTCGTACTTGATGCCGTTCTTACCGATGCCCTCGGACAAGTGAGGCATGGGGATCTCGCCGGCGGCCAACATGTCGACGGCCTCGAAGATCTTGGTGTAGCCGGTGCAGCGGCACAGGTGGGCGCCGAGCCGTCCGGCGGCCTCGGTGCTGGTGAGGTCCGAACCCTTCTTATCGAGCAATGCCTTGACCCGAACCAGGATGCCGGGGGTGCAGAACCCGCATTGCAGCGCTCCGGTTACGGCGAAGGCGCTGGCGAGGCGCTCCCGCTCGTGGTCAGGGAGGCCCTCCAGAGTGGTGATGGCGGTGCCCTCGGCCTTCTCCATCGACATCTGACACGACACGACGGCCTTGTCGTCCATGAGGATGGTGCAGCAGCCGCACTGCCCAGATGGCGAACACCCGTCCTTGGCCGACAGGATGCCAAGTTCTTCTCGCAGCGCGGCGAGCAGATGGGGGTGGTCGGAGCTGGCCTTAACCGGCTCGCCATTCAGCTCAAAGGAAACCTGACCGTTGGTTGGCGCCATCGATACCAACCTTACCCGGCACCGCCGCCTGACCGACGGCCACCGGTATCGTCCCGCCCATGTCAGATCTGGAACCGATTGGTCCAGTCGTTCGCATCCAGGTGCAACGGCGCAAGATCAAGATCAAAGGCGAGGGCTATCACCCGGAATGGATAGCCAATGTCGACCGTGCGGCGCTGGTCGGCGGTGGAATGTTGGGATGGGATGGAGACTCGTGGGTGATGGACGTTCATCATCCTCTCTACCCAGGAGGCAAGGGCCGAGCCAACAGAGCGGTTTCAGTGGGCTTCACCAGCCACTACCAGGCCATGGAGGAGCGATTCGGCGCATTGGCCGATGGCATCGCCGGTGAGAACTTGATCGTCCAGACATCCCGCAGTTACACCCCCGACGACGTTGCGGCCGGGTTGGTGGTCAGAACGGCCGAGGGTGATATCGACCTAGTCGAACCCGCCGTAGCCAGGCCGTGTCCCGAATTCACCTCGCATCTTCTTGGGCTCGGCACCGTTGCCGATAAAGAGGCGATAGCAGATGACATCGCCTTCGTAGACGAAGGCATCCGGGGCTACGTGGCGGCAGTTGGAAGCGGACCGATGTACCTCAGCATCGGCGACGAGGTGTATCGCAGGTCCGGCTAGACGGCCGGCGCTGGACCTACTCCTCAAGGCCGGCGGCTTGCGCGCTCCTGACGAAGTCGACCACTTGCGCGATCTCTTCACTGCTCAACGTGGTACCGAAAGCTGCCATATCGCCCTTGCCATTGGTGATGGCATCGACGAAGTCAGAGTCGGGATGCGACAGCTCCGATGTGATCAGGTTGGGGCCAGAGCCTCCG
>JAOTWH010000284.1 GCA_029863035.1 Acidimicrobiia bacterium
GGCGGCATCGCAACCCTCCAGAGCTTTGGCCAGCGTGTCGGGCTGCAGGGCATCGGCCGCCACCACCTCCACCTTGGCTCGCCACGCATCGAGCGTCAGCTGGGCAGGGTCGCGGGTCATGCACCGTACCTGGTGTCCTTGATCGATGAGACGGGGCACCAGCCGACCTCCGATGTAGCCGGTCGCTCCTGTCACCAACACCTTCATGTCTGACAACCTACCTTCGCTGCCGCCACGCGCCAGAGGCCCCGGGTTGGGGCCTCTGGCTTCCGATGACTGTTGCTTTTACGAGCTCGAGAGAGCTTCCTGCTCCATCTTGTCGGTGATGGTGTCGGGGACGATGATCTTCTCTTTGCCACTCACGGCCCAGATCAATCCAAGACCGCTCAGCAGCGAGACCAGGCCAAGGCCGGCGTAGATGCCTGCCATGGCCAAGCCGACCTGCAGTGTCGAGTGGGTGATTGTGCCGACGCCGAGCTGAGCGAAGAGCCCGTGCACGGTTCCGCTCCAAGCCTGGGCCCGGGCCGGGCCCTCGAGCGGATGGCTGCGATCGAAGTCGGTCCAGTAGCGACCGTCGACTTCGAAGTCGTAGGTGCCAGCGGGGAAGACCTCACCGTTGTACTCAGCGTCCTCGTCGAGGACGATCGTCTGCGTGCCGTGCAGGGTGTGATAGCCGATGGTGGCCATCTGGAACATGTACTCAGACGCCGTGTTCACCAGGGGATCGTTGGGATCGAGGTCAGCCATGTTGACCGGGTAGCCCCAGTCGTCTGTCAAAAGCGTCATGATCGCCTCGGCGCCTTCGGTGGTGCCTCGGTCGACCAGTTGGCCGTCCTCGTTGTAGCTCAGCTGGACGTTCTCTGCCTCGCTGAACTTTGCCAATCCGTTGTATCCGTCCTGCACCTTGTCGTAGGCGACGAAGCCAGCGACAAGGAACACGAGACCGATAACGGAGAGAACGATTCCTAGTTTCTTGAGTTTTCCATTCATTAGATGAGAGCCTCCTTGCTCCTTTATTGCTTGTGAAACTTTTCACAAAGTATCGCCAATCGACGATTGGCGATAGGGCCCTTGGTCTCTGGGTAAAGGACTAAAGGTCACACGGGGTGGATACCGCAAGCCCTGACTGCAGAATCGAGTGTTTAGCCAGCAGCAGGGTTGGGTAGGGAGAGGTCCCCGACCGCGTCGGCGTACTGGGCTAGGACCGAGCGGCGTAGGCAGTACCACACCCGGGGGCCGTCGTGGGTGGCGAAGAGGATGTCGGCTTCACGCAGGATGCGGAGGTGCTCGGACACCGTTGATTGGGCGAGTGGGAAGTGCTCGGCGATCTCGTGAACCGTGCGGGGCCGGCAGTCCTCGAACTGCTCAACGATCCCGATGCGAGCCGGGTGGCCCAACGCCTTGGCGATCTCTGCGATGCGGGCATCATCCAATGGCGCAAGTTCCGACAGGCCCTCTTCACTGCACTCGGGGGGATGGGGAGGTTTCATGATGCTGGTGCACTATTGCACGAGCATTGTTTCCCTTATCGACGGTTGGCGATAGAGGCCTTGGCCCTTGGTCGCTGGCTAGATAGGGGTCGCCGGACCGCCCCTGCCCAGCAACGAGAAACGAGAAACGTCTTCTAGGCCCCCGGCTTGACCACCATTGCCCATACCACGGCGATCAGCGCCAAGGTCTCCACCATCGATACCTGGCCTATGCGCATCAGTACCGAGCTGTATGCGGGGTCTCGAGGGGTCTTGCCCTCGGCCACCAACGCGTCGATCTTGCGGACTTGGCGGTTGTAGAAGAGCATCCCCAACAGGGCCGACACGATGACCATCGTGAACCCGAAGCTGATCCAGAACTGGTCGAAGTCAAATCGGTCGATGCGAATGACCATCCAGATGCCGACTCCGAGGACTATGAGGGCGGCCGGCATGAAAACCCTGTTGCCCAGGAACATGGCCTGGCCAACGAAGTGCTTGCTCTCCTCAGAGTCCTTGGAGATAGCGGCCTTGATG
>JAOTWH010000083.1 GCA_029863035.1 Acidimicrobiia bacterium
GAGCAGTTGGGCACGCGAGCTGTGCAGCCGGGTAGCAGCCGCCTTGGCGATGGCTCGCAGCAACTGGCGCTCCAATTCACAATGGTTCTTGCACTGTTCGCGAACCTGTTCCGCATCGAACGCGATCGCTGATGTCTCGGTGAAGGCCCGAGCGCGCCATTCCCATCGATAGGGCGGGAAGAACCAGCTCACGCCGACGATCTCGCCGTCGTGAAGCGTCTGGATAACGAGCGGAGGTCCTCCGGGGCTAGTTAGTTCGAGGCCAACCTTGCCGTGCACGATCAGATAGAAGTTTGCGGCGACGTCGTCTTCTTCGAATATGACCTCACCGGCGGCGAACTGCACCTCCGCAGAGGCCGCCTCCAGGCGTTCCAACTCCGTATCGGAGAGCTGCCCTAATAGTTCCGAGTTGCGCACGGCGTCCAGGATCATTTCGTCTCCAATCTGATCAGTGCGGCTTCCTTCGTGATGTCGATGCCAACTGGGCACCAAGTGATGCACCGCCCGCACCCAACACAGCCCGAGCTACCGAACTGGTCGTACCAACTTGCCAATTTGTGGGTTATCCATTGTCGGTAGCGGGCGCGGGTGGTAGTACGCACCGGCTGGCCGTGCAGTGTCGAAAAATCCATAGTGAAACAGGAGTCCCAGCGCCGACTTCTGGTTGCTCCGCTGCCGTCGAGATTGGCGACATCCTCCGTGGTCGAACAGAAGCACGTGGGGCAGACGAGGGTGCAGTTGGTGCAGGCCAAGCAACGCTGTGCCACCTTGTCCCATCGGGGATGCTCGCGATTGGACTCGAGTAACTCCTTGATGCCATCGGTGTCGAGCGAGCGGCCCATGGCCGCCGACGTGTCGGCGATGATCTCGTCAACGCGCTCAATGTCGTGCGGCGCGGCGGGATGGTTGGGCATCGTGTCGAGCAGGCGCTGGCCTTTGTCGGTGGCGGCGTCGAAGACGAAGCGGTGACCAGCAGCGTCGATGAGCTCTGTCAGCACGAGGTCGTAGCCCTCCGAGCACCGCGGGCCTGTCCCCATCGAAACACAAAAGCAGGTCCCGCCGGCAACCGCACAGTTGACCGCCACAACCAACATGCGATCCCGCACGCCGGAGTAGGTGCGGTCCACCACTCCCGATTCGGTGAAAACGCGATCCTGGATGGCGATCGCCGCCAGTTCACACGCCCGAAGGCCGATGAAGGCGTACTTGGTGGTGGTGGTGGTGGCGTCGCGCTGAGTGAAGGTCAGCGAGCCGTTGCTCGGCTCGATGTCGAAGAGCGCGGTACGCGGAGGGAACAGGTAGCGCTTCGGCGAGTGCGGACCCACCGCATAACCAAAGAGCGCCTCGTCCGTCCGCCGTTCCAGCCGGTAGGCGCCGCCATCCTGGTGGTCGGTCCAGCCAACAGGGAGGTCGGCCGGCGAGGCCAGCTCGGCGTAGACGATGGCGTCATCACGCCGCGTTGGACCGATAACAATGAAGCCATCGGCGATCAGAGCGTCAAAGAGAACGCCGATGTCCGAGTGATCAACGACGACTGCACTCACTGCGCGTCAACGTACCCCAAAGGTTCCTGTTGGATTAGAGCCCTTGGTCCGTGGTTACGGCGGTCGCTCGGCTCTACCGTGCGCGGCATGGTCAGTGCTCGCCGCAATGGAGTCCTCATCGCGGCGGTGACCGCTGTCATCAGTGGCTTCGCGGTGTTCATCAACGGCTACGGAGTGCGAGCCTGGACCGGCATCGCCGACGCCACGACGTACACGACTCTGAAGAACCTCATGGCAGCGCTCATCCTCGTGGTCATCGCCGGCATCGCCACGAGGCGCCAATCATCACAAGCCCTGACTCGCCCGTCTGTTGCGCGCCAGTGGATCGGTTTGGCGACGGTGGCGGTTTTGGGAGGCAGCATCCCCTTCGTCCTCTTCTTCGAGGGCCTCGCCCGCGCCTCGTCCTCGCAGGCCGCGTTCATCCACAAGACCCTCGTCATCTGGGTATCTATCCTCGCTGTCCGCTTCCTCGGCGAGCGGGTAGGTCCACTCCACCTGACGGCGATCGGACTGCTGGTGGCTGGCCAGGTGTTTCTCGTCGGCGGCATCGGCGACCTCGCCTTCGGCGCCGGCGAACTCATGATCGTCGGCGCCACAGCACTGTGGTCGGTCGAGGTCATCATCGCCAAGAAGCTGCTCGGTGGCTTGTCGCCGCTGACTGTTGGTGTGGGCCGCATGGCAGGCGGTGTGATCCTGTTGATCGGCTACGGGTTGCTTCGCGGCGCCTTCACCTTCAGCGGTATCACCGGAGAGCACCTGATGTGGATCGTCGTTACCGGCGTCCTCCTGGCTGCCTTCGTCGGCACCTGGTTCGCGGCCCTAGCGCGCGCTCAGGCGATCGATGTGACTGCGGTCCTGGTAGTGGGGGCCGTCATCACCGCCCTGCTCCGCCTCGGTGTTCAAGGCACGGCGCTTCCCTCGCTTGCCGGGCTCGGACTCGTGGCTGCCGGCGCCGCGGTTGCCGCGGCGGCCGGGGCCCGACGAACGGCTGCAGTCTCTTGAGCGACGGGCCGGCCTTCTTCTCCCGGTTCGCCTACCCGCCTAACTCGCTTGGCTACTGCGGGCCGGATGATGTCACTCTGCTCGAAGAGCTGGTACGGGCCGGTACGACCGCTGGCGACGAGCTGCGCCACACCATCACCGCCTTCGCCGGGGCCTGGCCCTACCTCGAGCTCATCGCCCAACGCACCGCCCGCCACCCGTTGGACCAATCCGTCGTCGAGGCCTACTGGCTTGGCAGCCCGCTCCTCGACGCCATCGACCCTCTCGCTTGGGGCAACTCGATCGACGAGCGCTTCCGAGCCCGCGCCGGATGGGACTGGAATCAGATCTCGGGAGCCCTCAACGCGGGCGGCGTCCCTACCCATGCGTTCCATGTCTTCTGCATCTACCCCTGGGTAGGGCTGTTGCGGTCGGGCGCCGTCGAACAGGCGCTCGATGTGCTGGAGCGATGTCGGATTCGCTGGGGTCGAGTCGTCGAGCGCTCCAACGGAACCGTGTTGGTTGAGTCACAGCCGTTGGCCTGGGATGGATTCGCACTTCACCTCGGCCAACAGCGGCTGGAGTCGGTGGACGCCCCAATCGATCCTTCCTTGCCGGAGGTTGCCCAAGGCGCCACCGTCGCCATGCACTGGAATTACATTTGCCAGGAGCTGACCGACGGACAGCTCCGCTCACTTCGGCGCTACCACGACATGCACCTGGAGATCGCAAACCGCTCGCCGATGGGAGTGCGGGTCGAAGGCTGAACAAACGCTTGGGCCAACCGCCGTTCGGCCCTAGCGAAACCAACCCCGAAATCACAGGCTCGGGGTATGAACCGCATTCTGGAAGCTCACTTGCTGGCGCCCGACATCAAGTACTTCCGCGTCGAGGCGCCCAAAGTGGCGCGCAAACGCCAGGCTGGCCAGTTCGTCATCGTCCGGGTCGCTGAGGACGGCGAACGCATTCCCCTGACCATCGCCGATTCGGGTGACGGATGGATCGCTCTGATCGTTCAGGGTGTCGGCAAGACGACGACGCTGCTCAACCGCCTCGAAGCGGGTGACCACCTGCTCGACCTCGCAGGCCCGCTCGGGGTCCCATCCGAGATCGCCAGGTTCGGGACGGTGGTCGTCGTGGGCGGCGGAGTGGGCACCGCCATCGCCTTGCCCACCGCAGTGGCGATGAAGCAGGCAGGCAACCGGGTCATCTCCATCATCGGAGCGCGCAGCCGCCCCTATGTCATCTTGGAGGAAGAGCTGGGAGCTACCAGCGACGAGGTTCATCCGTGTAGCGACGACGGCTCCTACGGGTTCGCCGGCTTCGTCACCGACAAGCTCGCAGAAGTCACGGCCGGGGAAACTGTCGACCGGGTGCTGGCGATCGGGCCCATCCCGATGATGGCGGCGGTGGCGGAAGTCACTCGCCCCCTCGGCATCCCCACCATCGTCAGCCTCAACCCGATCATGGTGGACGGGACGGGTATGTGCGGGGGGTGCCGAGTGAGGGTGGGTGGGGAGAGCCGCTTCGCCTGCGTTGACGGGCCTGAGTTCGATGCTCAACAGGTCGACTTCGACCTGTTGGCGAAACGCAACACTGCCTACGAGGCCTGGGAGCACTTCCGGCGCCTCGAATCCGCCACGTCATGACCGCGTTGACTCGCCGCGAGCGCCTGGCCCGCCGACCGGTGCCGATGCCTGAACGGCCGCCCGCCGAGCGGCGTGTCGACTTCGATGAGGTGAACCTCGGATACTCCACCGAGCTGGCGGTAGCGGAGGCGGAACGCTGCTTGTTCTGCGCCCATCCCCCTTGTGTTGACGGCTGCCCAGCTGGCGTCGACATCTACGGCTTCCTGGCGGCGATCGCGGCCGGCGACTTCCTGGATGCAGCGACCACCATCGCCAAGGACAACTCTTTGCCTGCCATCTGCGGGCGGGTGTGCCCCCAGGAGGTGCAGTGCGAGGGAGCGTGTGTGCTGGCCAAGAAGGGCAAGGCCATCCATATCGGCCATCTGGAGCGATTCGCAGCCGACTACTCGCGGGCTAACGGGCGGTCGGACGAGGCGACGACGCCGCTCTCCAGCGGCCGCCGAGTGGCGGTGGTCGGCAGCGGTCCGTCCGGCCTGGCATGTGCCACCGACCTGGCCAAGGCGGGGCACGAGGTGACGGTCTTCGAGGCCTTGCACGTGTTGGGCGGGGTGCTGTCGTACGGCATTCCCGAGTTCCGACTGCCCAAGGAGATCGTTGCCGCCGAGATCGCTCAGCTAGAAAGCCTCGGGGTCCGGTTCGAGACCAACGCCGTTATCGGCATGTTGGAAACCATCGACGAGTTGCTTACGACCGGGGGATACGACGCCGTGTTCATCGGTGTCGGTGCCGGCCTCCCGAGGTTCCTCGGAGTGTCGGGGGAAGATCTCATCGGGGTGTACTCGGCCAACGAGTTCCTCACCCGAGTCAATCTGATGAAGGCGTATACGGCAACGGCCGACACCCCAGTCCTCGACCTGTATCGCAAGCGGGTGGCGGTCTTCGGCGGTGGCAATACGGCTATGGACTCGGTTCGCACGGCGCTCCGTCTCGGCGCCGAAGAGGCAGCCATCCTCTACCGGAGGACCGAGGCCGAGATGCCGGCTCGGGACGAAGAGATGGAACACGCCAAGGCAGAGGGGGTCGAGATCGTCACGCTGGTGTCCCCGAAGGAACTGCTGGCAGACAATGACAGCGGTCGGCTCGGAGGGGTTCGGCTGCAGCGGATGGAGCTCGGGGAACCCGACGACAGCGGCCGTCGCCGACCCCAGCCCATCGACGGCGATACCTATGACCTGGCGATCGACGTGGCAGTGATCGCCGTCGGCAACAGCCCCAACCCTCTGCTGTTGCGCACCACCCCTGGCCTCGATCAGACCGAGCGCGGCACCCTTGTCATCGACCCCACCACCTGTCGTACCTCGCGCCCAGGGGTATTCGCCGGTGGCGACATCGTTACCGGCGGGGCCACGGTCATCTTGGCAATAGGGCACGGCCGACGGGCCGCCGCCGCCATCGACGAGTGGCTGGCGAAAGGCGGCTACCCGAAGGCCCAACGGCTCTAGTTGGTGCCACTCCCTGATAGCGATACGGGTGGGGAAGAAGGAGTGATCTGCGGTGGACGAGGGCGGTGCGACTCGTACCAGAGACGATCGCATGGAGGCCATCGTCCGCTATTTCGATCCAGCAAAAGGGAAGTGGCGCACGACAGCACAAACCTTCTCCGCCAATCCGAAGCGAGAGGCTCAAAAGTGGCTCACCGCGGAGTACAAGACACTCGACAACGGCATCGTGCCGACCGCAGTCGGGAAACAGTTGATCGCCTCCTACCTCGACATCTGGCTGGCGGGCTTAATTCGAGGCGACCGCTTCGGCAGCTTCGGCCTGCATCCGGATGTGGTTCTGAGCGCCGGCGACACGATCGTTGTACTCGCTGCTCTGCTGTTCGCCGTCGGCTTGTCTCGGTCTTTGTCCTATTCCCGGTGGGTCTGGTCTACTCGGCGAATGCCGCCAACGGAGCGACGAGATCACAAGCCCAATCTGGCCGACTCATTCCCCCTCCTGAGCCTTCCATTAGTTGGCAAATCCGACCAGCGCGACCGATAGGTGCGTGGCAGTCGCCGTGTAGGGTCAGAAATACCAAAGCGAAAGGTGGCTGAGAATGCCGACTTATCTAGACGTGCACACGGTGGAGGGCGGCGTATCGGCCAGCGACGTTGCCGGGGCACACGCTGCCGATGTGGCAACGCAAACGGCGTACGGCGTGGAATACAAGAGATACTGGGTTGATGAGACGGCGGGGAAGATCTTCTGTCTCGTCGATGCGCCCGATGCAGAGACGGCGGCGACGGTGCACCGTGAAGCGCACGGTTTGGTCGCTGACGAGATCTATGAGGTATCTGAGGGCTCGTAGTCGAGCCCTCAGATAGCTAGGCCGAGGACAACCCAACGTGCCCGAATAGCCCGCCCGATCACACGACTACATTCAAGGCACGTCGAGACCGATAAAGGTGAGGTGGGTTCGACATTCGCCATCATGCTGTCCGCAGCTATCAGCCTCTTCCCACCAGGAGAAGGACCCGCGCCCGACCCGGGTGAAGCGGACCTCAGCGCCTTGGTCAGCCTCAACCGTGGCGACCACGGACCGCTGGTTGAGCACCTTCAGGTGCGTCTCACCAACTCGGGATTTCGGCCGGGAGCGATAGACGGCATCTTCGCTCGCGATACCTATCAAGCCGTTCTCGCCTTCGAGAAGCTTCACGGACTGGAACGCGACGGGGTGTTCGAGCCCGAGGATTGGGATCTACTCGGCGCACCAACCTCGGTCCGGGCACGATCTGAAGCTGATCGCATCGAGATCGACCTCGAGGCGCAAGTGCTCTACGTCGTGAAGGACAATGCCGTGGAGGCTGTGGTTGGTATCTCGTCGGGCAACGGTGGGACCTACACCAACAGCGCCGGCCGAACGTCAATCGCCAAGACCCCGGAAGGTCGTTACAGCTTCTACCTCGAACGGAACTACAACCACAGGTCGTATCTGGGGACGATGTACAAGCCGTATTACTTCTATGGCGGATACGCCATCCATGGTTCGCCGTCGGTGCCCGGCTACCCGGCATCGCACGGATGCGTTCGTGTGACCAACAACGACATGGACTTTCTGCGCACGGAGTTCGAGCTGGGTATGCCTGTCTACCTGTATGGCGAGCGCACCGAGAACCCGGCTGGTATCACCGCTCGCCCCTCCGTCGCTATCGCAGCCTGAGTCATAAACTTCCACGATGCCGTTCGAGATCACACTGAGTCCAAAGGCCGTGCAACTGGTCTCTCGTAAGGGAGGAGTGGCGGCCCTCGACTTCGTGCCACCGATCAGTTGAGGGGGTAATCCAGAGGTGTCGGTCGACACCTACCTCAAAGGCAAGAAGATGGACAACCGCTACCGCCGCCACCAGCTGGACGGTGTCGAGATCCTGGTTGCAAACACGTTGTCGAGCTGGGCTGAATCGGTCGTGGTCGACGTCAAGCGGTTCCTTCTGTGGAGACGCCTCAAGCCGATGGTGCTGCACAAGCATCGACCGACCTGAGCACATTGATTCGACGCCCCGGCGGGGTGTCATCGTCACATCGGGCTAACTTCCACAATTTGGTGGGGGCCATTTGACCCTGCTGGTGCGTTACATTTTGCTCAACACTGGCAGCAGACGACGTCGGAGGCGTTATGTCGGATATCGACTTTGCCCAACTACCGGAGTCCGTACGCGACTACCGCCCTCAATGCCCCGGATGCACTCCACAGAAGGCCATAGCGGCCAACGGCAAGTCATGCAGTTCCTATGACTGCCCGGGGTTGCCCGATGGGCTAAAGGTCACCTGCGACATGTGCATGTACGACTTCGCCAAGGAGGACGGTCAGATCAAGTGCGACCACAGCACCTGCGAGACCGCGGCGCGGTTGAAAGCCAACGTAGACACATATCGTGGGTGGGTTCGTCTCATTGCGGCCGAGATGGAAGCTGAAGCTCAATCGCGAAAGTTGACGAACTGAAGCGGTAGGCGGAAATCCAGTGCCTTCAGCGTCGTGATGACCTCTTGTAGATCGTCCCGATTCTTACCGCTCACCCGGACGCTGTCTCCCTGCACCGCAGCTTGCACCTTGAGTTTGGTGCCCTTGATCACTTTGACCAGCTCCTTGGAGGCTTCCTGTTCGATGCCCTGGTTCAGCTTGAAGACTGCTCGGTAGCGTCCTCCACCGATCTCGTGAGGCTCACCACCCGAGATGGCCTTTTGCGGCACTTTTCGCCTAGCCAACTTCTCACGCATCACCTGGACCGCGGCAACCAGACGATGGTCGGTTGACGACTCCACCGACACCTCGTGTTCCGCAAGGTGCGCAGTGCTGTCGGTTCCCTTGAAGTCATAACGGGTGAGAAGCTCGCGGCTGGCTTGGTCCACGGCGTTACGGACCTCCTGGAGGTCCACTTCTGATACAACATCGAATGAAGGCATGGGCCCCAAGATACCGGCCATAAGAGGGCGGAGTACCCTCGGCATATGCCAATCGAGCGCATCGATCACATCTACGCCGAGACCAAGCAGTGGGACGCCAGCGTTGCCTTTTGGACCGTCCACTCGCTGGAGGCTCGCTGATGCGCCTTGCCGCCGCCTTCCTGGCCGACTCGGCCCAAGTACAGGGCGGCAAGCTGTATGTGCTGGGCGGCGGCTTCTCCACCATCACGGTT
>JAOTWH010000084.1 GCA_029863035.1 Acidimicrobiia bacterium
GACGACCAGCAGCTCAAGCACCAAGCGCTTGGTGGAGCCCGCCACCAGCTCGGCCTGTTCGCGCTGAATTCGCTTGCGATAGTTGTCGAAGTCGGCCGCCACTCGCTGCAGGTCGTCGAGATAGGACTCCGATTCGCCACGGGCTTCCATCAGCGCCGTCATCAGAACCTCGACGGCCTGTTCCGGATCGTCGGGCACCTCGATGCCGGCGGAGTCGGTGGTGGCGACCAACTCGGCCTCCACCACCTCCGCTTCGTTCACTACGTCGGCGTCGTCGGCCTGCTCGTCGGCGGTGTGATCGCTCACGAGCCGTTCCCGTCGTCGACGATCTCGGCTTCGACGACTTCCTCGTCGCCACCCTCTGTTGCATCGCCGTCGGCCTCGCCACTCTGTTGAGCGTCGGCGTACACCTTCTCCCCAAGCACCTGTGCTACTTCGAGCAGCTTCTGCGCGCCCTCGTTGAGGGGGCCAGCCTCGGCCTCCTCATTTTCGAGCAGGGTCTTTAGCGAAGCCAGAGACTCGTCGATTGGCGCACGCTCCTCGTCGGTGAGCTTGTCACCGTGCTCGGCGAGCTGCTTATCGATCTGGTAGACCACGTTGTCCGCTTGGTTGCGTGCGTCGGCACGCTCGCGGCGCTGGTGATCTTCCGATGCGTGCTCCTCGGCGTCCTTGACCATCTTCTCGATCTCGTCCGGCGACAGCGCCGTTCCACCGGTGATGGTCATGGCCTGGCTCTTGCCGGTTCCCAGGTCCTTGGCAGACACCGACACGATGCCGTTGGCATCTATGTCGAAGGCAACCTCGACCTGAGGCACACCGCGCGGGGCGGGCGGCATGCCTGTGAGCTTGAAGCGTCCGAGTGATTTGTTGCCTATGGCCATCTCTCGTTCACCCTGCAGCACGTTGATCTCGACCTCGGGCTGGTTGTCGGCAGCCGTGGTGAAGATCTCTGCCCTGCGGGTTGGGATGGTCGTGTTGCGCTCGATCATCTTGGTGGACACTCCGCCCAGCGTCTCGATCGACAGGGTCAGGGGAGTCACATCGAGGAGCAGGATGTCCTTGACGTCTCCCTGGAGCACCCCGGCCTGCAATGCTGCCCCAAGCGCCACCACCTCGTCGGGGTTGACGCCCTTGTGGGGTTCCTTCCCGGTCAGCTCGTTGATGAGCTCCTGTACGGCCGGCATACGGGTTGAGCCGCCAACCATGATGACGTGATCGATCTTGTCCACGCTGAGGCCGGCGTCCTTGATGGCCTGGTTGAACGGTTCCTTGATCGACTCGAGGAGGTCCTCCGTCATCTTCTGGAACTCGGAGCGCTTGAGGCTCTTCTGCATGTGAAGGGGCCCCTCCGGCGTTGCCGTTAGGAACGGAAGGTTGATCTCTGTTTCTGGGAGAGAGGAGAGTTCGATCTTCGCCTTCTCCGCTCCCTCCTTCAGTCGCTGTAGCGCCATGGGATCGTTGGACAAGTCGACGCCGCTCTCGTTCTTGAACTCTGAGACCAGCCAATCGATGACCTTTTGGTCCCAGTCGTCTCCACCGAGCTGTGTGTTGCCGCTAGTCGACTTGACTTCGAAAACGCCCTCGCCGATCTCGAGAACGGAGACGTCGAAGGTGCCTCCACCGAGGTCGAAGACAAGGATGGTCTGGTCTTGCCCCTCCTTATCGAGACCATATGCCAGCGAGGCTGCGGTGGGTTCGTTGATGATGCGGAGCACTTCGAGGCCGGCGATCTTGCCTGCTTCCTTGGTTGCCTGCCGCTGGGCATCTCCGAAATACGCCGGAACGGTGATGACTGCCTGTGTGACCTCATCCCCCAGGAAGGCCTCAGCGTCTCGCTTCAGCTTCTGCAGGATGCGCGCCGAGATCTCCTGCGAGTTGTAGGACTTGTCGTCGACCTTGAGGCTCCAATCCGTGCCCATGTGGCGCTTGACGGATTGCACGGTGCGCTGGGGGTTGGTGATGGCTTGGCGCTTGGCAACTTCGCCCACCAACACCTCACCTTGCTTGGAAAACGCCACGACCGACGGGGTGGTGCGATGTCCTTCGGCGTTGGCGATCACGGTGGGGTCGCCGCCTTCCATGACGGCGATCACGCTGTTGGTGGTGCCGAGGTCGATTCCTACGGTTCTTGCCATTTCTTCTATCCCTTCAAATATGAGTTAGACGACATGGTATTATCTGCGTCGATCATTGTCAAGTATGGCTTTAGGTGAGTTTCCCCTGGAAATGCCCTGGTTTGTCAACCGTTAGGTCTACATTCAGCCCCCAATGGAGGTACTGGGCGGTCCCCTCCTTGTTGTAAGTTCGCTCTTGGTGGTAGCCGGGGTTCTTAAGCTGCGCGCCCCCGACCTAGCCGCCTCCGCCCTCAGCGCGGTGAGACTCCGCGGTGGTGCGGCGGCCGTGCGACTTATCGCATTGGTCGAGGTGGCGATCGGTGGGCTCGGCGTTCTGTTCGGTGGCAGAGCTGCGGCGTCGGCGGTGGCGATCGTCTATATCGGCTTCGCGGCATTCGTAGCGGTGGCACTGGCCAAGGGAGTCAACGCCCTGGCATGCGGCTGTTTCGGTAGGTCAGATTCTCCACTCGGTCCGATGCATCTGGTGCTCAACCTGGCCGGTGCTGCCATCGGGGTGGCTGCCGCGGTATGGCCGGTTAGCGGCATCACAGGGATCACCCAAGACCCGGCGCAGGGAGTGGTGGTGGCGTTGGCCGCAGTCGTGGCCGCCTACCTCGCCTATCTCGCATTCGCGGTCTTGCCGATGACGGCTTCCATGGTGCGCAGTCCAGACAAGAGTGCCGAGGCCACAGCGCCTCCGTCCTTGGAGCAGCGATGGGTGGTCGATAGCGCCGACTTGCTAGACCGACGACTCAATCGCCGCAGCTTCATCACAAGGGCCGCCATGGTGGGGACCGCCCTGAGCGTGGCGCCGCTGGACTTCATCTTGCGACCGGTTACGGCCTACGCCGCTATCTGCAGTTGCGCCGGCACGTCGTGTTCTTGTGGCGCGCTGTGCTGCGATGGCTACACCGACTTCTGCTGTTCGATATATGGGTCCAACACATGTCCCCCGGGTTCGATAGCTGCGGGGTGGTGGAAAGCCGACGGCTCCGGCTTATGTGACAATGGAAGCCCCCAACCTCGCTACTACATCGACTGCAACGCCGAGTGTGGCCAGAACTTCACCTGCCAGTGTGGATTGGGCAGCTGCGACCATCGCAAAACCGCCTGTACCAACTTCCGCTACGGCCAATGCAATGCTGACACAGGTTGCGTTGGCGCCATCGTGTGCCGGGTGGTGACATGCACTCCCCCCTGGTTGTGGGATCCGTCGTGTGGGACGTCATCGGCTACCGATAACTTCACGCGTTTTCACAACGCCGCTTGCCTAGGCCACTCAGGACCAATAGGCGGGATAGTGCTGGCGGGTGATTGGAACGGTGACGGGATAACAACTCCCATCGTTTTCGCCAAGGGCACGTGGTATCTGTTCGATGAGAACGGCTCAGTTCTTCATTTCGGCTTCGGTGATCCAGGCGACATCCCGGTGGTGGGGGATTGGGACGGCAGCGGGGTGGATTCGATCGGTGTGTTCCGCAACGGCACCTGGTATCTCCGCAACGGCAATGGACCGGGCCCCGCAGATACCGTTTTCGAATTCGGGGACCCGGGTGACATCCCGGTGGTAGGGGATTGGGACGGCAGTGGGTCGGACTCGGTGGGTGTCTTCCGTGAGGGGGTGTGGCATCTTCGCAACGCCAATTCGCCCGGCTCCGCCGCATGGGTCTTCGGGTTCGGCGATAAAGGCGACGTTCCGATCGTCGGGGATTGGAACGGCGACGGCATCGCCTCCGTGGGCGTCTTCCGGCGGGGCCAATGGTTCATTAGGAACCAAAACTCTGCGGGCCCGGCTGATCTCAGCTTCTTCTACGGGGATGTCACCGATCATCCGGTAGTTGGAGACTGGCTCGGCAGCGGCGTGGCTGGTCCCGGGGTGGTGCGGCCGGACTCGGTCCTAGTGCGGTACGAGCTCAGTACTGGCTCCGCTCAGAACGCGATTTCTCTGGTGGTGACAACTTTATAGGAGGCGATGGATGACGGCGATATTGGTGGTAATGACGATGGCGATCGGATTGCTCGGGTTGTTGGTGGCGGGTTTGTTGAGGAGCCACGCTCAGATTCTGCGTCAGCTTCACGACCTCGGCGCCGGGCTCGACGGCGCAGAACACAAGCACGAGCAGCTCGTGATGCCCACTGCGCAGGGTGATTCGGCCGTCGCCATCGACATCGCGGGGATCAAGGCGGCCAGCGGTCCGGTAAGCGTTTCACCAGCAGGATCCGACCGACCAACCCTGCTCGCCTTCATGTCGTCAGGGTGTTCGGTCTGTGCGGCATTCTGGAGCGACTTCGCCGAGGGCGTGACACTGCCGGGAACAGGCACCCGGCTGGTGATCGTGACCAAGGGACCGGAGGCTGAGAGCGAGTCATCGGTGGCTGCGTTGGCGCCAGCCGGCGTAACGACGGTCATGTCCTCACAGGCGTGGGACGACTACGCCGTCCCCATGTCGCCCTATTTCGTCCTTGTCGACGGTGAGTCTGCCCGAGTGGCTGGTGAAGGGACGGCGCGGACTTGGCCCCAGGTGGCAGAGCTGATGCAGAAGGCGCTGGCGGACAAGCAACGCCAAACAGATCGGCTCGATCGCAACAGCGCGCAGCGAGTGCGCGACAGCGATGAAGAGCTGGCCGCAGCCGGCATCCACCGCGGCGATCCATCGTTGCACGGTCCTACCCCATGACCATGCTGTTTGCAGCTGCCATGCTGCTTGCGGCGGCGGGATCGTTCCGGGCCACGTGGTCCCCGTGAGGAGAATCGATGCTCTCCAGCATCAACCCGCTCGTTGAGCGGTCAAGGAACAACCGTTGGTCCGTCACTGTGGCGTGGTACGCGCTTGGGGCGATCGCGGCCGGAGCAGCGTTCGGAGCCTTGCTCGGCTTGTTGGGTGCGGGCCTCGCTGGAGTCGGGGTACCGCGCCAACTTCTGATCGGGGGGACTCTGGTGGCGGTTGTGATCGGCATGGCGTTCGACCTCGGCTGGATCCGCCGCCCGCTGCCATCGCCTCATCGGCAAGTGAACGAGCGGTGGCTGGACACATATCGCGGCTGGGTCTACGGCTTCGGATTCGGGGCGCAACTGGGTGTGGGAGTCTTCACGATTGTCACCACCGCCGCCGTCTACCAGGCCTGGGCACTCGCCGTGCTATCGACCTCTCTGTGGGCCGGAGCTGGCATTGGAGCGGTATTCGGGGCGGTTCGGTTCGCCACCATGATGTGGGTGAGGCGGGTCAACGATCCGGTTGCCCTGCGAAACGTCCTCGCCGGCACCCAGCGGTGGCTGCCGATGGCCAAGCGCGTTGCCTTGTCATCGCAGGGTGTAGCGGCCGTCGTGTTGTTGGCGGCGTTGTGATGGGGAGCCGACCATGGCCTCGTTGACCGGATCTGGCATGTCGCTGAACCTGCCTGCCGGCTGGGAGGCGGAGATCAAGAGCGCCTCACCGTCGGCTCGGAACGGCACGGACGATCGCGTGCTCGGTGAGACTCACCACTCGTTGACCCACGCCGCCAACTTCCCGCTTCCGCCAGATCGGGGCGATTTCGGCAGCGGAGCGGTCGAGGTGATGCGATCGGTCGACGTTTTGATGGTGCTGTTCGAGTACCACCCATCCAACGCGTCGAAGGTGCTGTTCGAGGCCAGTGGGCTGCCGGCAGCGCTGAAGGCATCGGATTTCGACCCCAACTCGATGCAACGTCCGCTGCGGGGTCAGTCGGGAACTCAGAAGTTCTTCAATGAGGCCGGTCGCGCCTTCTGTCTCTACGTGGTACTTGGCAGCCACGCCAACCGATCTGACTTGCTCAAGCAGGTCAACGCTGCATTGACTGGGTGGACTATCACCTAGCCGCCGAGCAACTCCCGTAAAAGAGCTATGTCGCCACTGTCGGGGGCCTCGGCCCCACCCCGTAGCTCGAGCTGCAACCTTGCACTGAGGCAAGGCACCCAACGACCGCCGATACTTCCTACAACCAGATCCTCGGTCGGGTACCTATGAACCTCGCCGTCCTCGTCGACCTGAGTGCCAACGCCGGTTGCATCGAAGTTGAGTGGATTGAGGTCCACGCCGTACTTGTCCGGGTGGGTCATCAACAGGCGCGCCGGCCGCCAATCTTGCTCGATGGTGAAGCCCGATCGCTGCAGGGCGGCGACGATCGCGTCGAGGTTGGGAGCCGGGAAGCAGATATCGAGGTCGATGTGGGGGCGGGTCTGGTGACCGACCAGGGCGTCGATCCCCCAGCCTCCTCCAATCCAGTAGTCGGACACCGCTTCGATGACGTCGACGATGGATAGAGCCTGAGTCTCGCTGGTGTTCATCTCTGACGGCTCCATGTGGCGACCATAGGTCGGTAGCGTGAGACGACTATGAATATCGAAGACGCTGCGCTGATAGTGGTCGACGTCCAGAAGGGCTTCGACAACCCGGCGATGGGACGGCGCAACAACCCCGAGATGGAGTCCAACGTGGCCGCTTTGCTTGCCACTTGGCGGGCGGCGGGCCGACCCGTGGTCTTCGTTCGCCACGATTCTGTCTCCGAAGATTCGCTCTTGCGTCCCGGCCAGGAGGGCAACGAACTGAAGGACATACTCTCCGGCGAGACCGACCTGCTCGTCAGCAAGTCGGTTAACTCGGCGTTCTATGGCGATCCAGATCTAGATGGCTGGCTCAAGGAGAAAGGCATCGGTTCCGTTGTGATCTGCGGTATTCAGACCAACTACTGCGCCGAGACCACCGCCCGCATGGCTGGCAACTTGGGATACGACACCTACTTCGTGCTCGATGCAACGCACACGTTCGACATGAAGGCGCTGGATGGCTCGACTATCACAGCGGACGAGTTGGCCAAAGTGACGGCAGCCAATCTCGATGGAGAGTTCGCCACTGTGGTCAAGACTGCCCTACTCACCGAGGATTAAGCTCGGAGTCATGAAGGTCTCGGAATTGATGACGCCGGTACCGGTGACCGTTGCCGCAGAAACCTCGCTCAAAGATGCCGCTCGCAAGATGTTGGACCTTGGGGTAAGCGGTCTCCCGGTCGTGGGAGCCGAAGGTGCACTCGTCGGCATCGTTACGGAGGCGGACTTCGTGGCCAAGGAAGCTGAGAAGAAGGAGCCCCGGCGGCGCAGGCTCTTGGACCTGTTTTTCAACGGGGACAAGCGCGATCTCGCTCACGCCGACAAGGTGGGCGACATCATGACCACCGAGATCACCGTTATCAGAGAAGATCGGTCCCTGGCCGCCGCCGCTCACGCCATGGTGAGCGGAAACATCAAGAGGCTGCCTGTGGTCGACGAGGGGGGCAAGTTGGTTGGCATCGTGAGCAGGGCCGATGTTGTCAAAGGCTTTGCCCGCAGCGATGAGGACGTTGCTGCTGAGGTGCAGGATCTGCTGGCCAAGGGTGTTCTCCCCATCGAGCCGGGCACGGTGCAGGTGTCGGTCCACGACGGAATCGTCTCGCTGCGAGGCGAGATCGATGCTCGGGTTGACGCCGCGGTGCTGGAGCATGTGGTGTCTCGCTTCGAAGGAGTGGTGAGGGTCGACAATCAGCTCACCTGGCAGGTGGATGACAACCGCAGGCCCGGATTCGCTGGCTACCCCAGGGAGGGCGTGGAGGAGTAGGGCAGGGGTCCCTTAGGTTTGGAGCTTGTCGAGGCGATACTGGGCGAGAGCCTCGACCCGGCGGATGTGGCCGGCGCTCTTCTTGAAGCGCTGGGCGATCTCCTGGTGGTCTGCGCCCTTTTCTCGCCATGCCAAGATGCGGCGTTCTAGCGGTCGTAGCTTTCCTCGCTCGGCAGGAGAAACGGCTCGGCCCGGGAGTTTGGCGTAATCGCGAATTCGACCGATGTGGCCTGCACTTCGATTGAAGCGGCGGGCAATCTCCTCGAATTCAACGCCATCGGCTTCCAACCGCAACACTCGACGCTCGATGGGTCTGAGTCCCACACAGTCTCCTTTTCGCGAGCTCATTCTACCCTAGATTCACCTGGGGGAATGAGGGGGAGTTCTGGGGGGTTGGACGCCCCACATGGACGAAAGCTTCTTCTTCCCCGTCATATTGGGCACCGCTCGGCAGGGCCGTCGCTCCGAACCCGTCGCCCGCTTCGTTATCGATGTGCTCGAGGGACTCGAGCAGAAGACGGACCTGGTGGACGTGCGTGAATTCGACCTGTTGGCTACTCGGCAATCCGACGAGCGCATCGAGGACTATCGGCGCATGATCGACAAGGCCGACGGCCTCATCGTGGTCGCTCCCGAGTACAACCACGGCTACCCAGGCGAGCTGAAGTTGTTGCTCGATGCCGGCTACGACGAGTACGCCCACAAGCCGCTTGGGTTGGTCGGCGTTTCGGCTGGCGGCTTCGGCGGCGCCCGCGTTGTCGAGCAGCTGCGCCAAGTTGCGTTGGGTTTACGGATGATCCCGATCGCCCATGCGGTAAATGTGTCTCGTGTCAAGAGCCTGATCGATGACAATGGCAACCTGAGCGATGAAAAGGTTGCAGAGGCGACCGAGAAGATGGTCCACGACATGGCCTTCGTTGCCGGGGCCATTGGGCCCGCTCGGCGAAACCGCGAAAACCGTTAGTCGGTTTCCCGTAGAATCGACGGATGAAACCAACTGTTGCCGTAATCGGCGTTGGGTCGATGGGCGAGATGTTCGCCGCCGGCTTGT
>JAOTWH010000085.1 GCA_029863035.1 Acidimicrobiia bacterium
GAGCAGGTCCTGTAGTCGGGACGGCCGGATTCGAACCGGCGACCAGGGAACCTGCGCTGCCCGCAGGGCAGCACCAAAGAGGCGAACGTCGATCCCGAACAGGGATCGAAAGGAGCCGACCGTCACCCCAAGGGTGACTGGGCGGACCGGCGCGAGCAGGTCCTGTAGTCGGGACGGCCGGATTCGAACCGGCGACCTCTCGGCCCCGAACCGAGCGCGCTACCAAGCTGCGCCACGTCCCGAACTAGGCAATCTACTGCGAAGCGGCGTCCTCTCGTTTCTGCACCCGCAGCTGATCGATCCGGTTGCGGTCCATGCGGAGCACCTTCATTTCGATGGTGTCCACGTCCAACTCGTCCCCCTCTTCCGGGATTCGGCCCGCCACTGAGATGAACAAGCCCCCGACCGTGGCGTACTCACCGTCGGGGAGTTGTATCCCAACGGCCTCCTCCAGCTCTTCCAGCGGCAGCATTCCGTCGGCGATCCACTGGGTTGCCCCGCTCTTGAAGATCGATGGTGACGCCGTGTCGTACTCGTCGGGTATCTCACCAAGCAACTCGCCAACGAGGTCCTTCACCGTGACCACGCCCTCCACTCCCCCGTGCTCGTCGCTTACAACCGCGAAGCCGAGGCGCCTGGTGCGCATCTCCTGCAGCAGGGATAGCGCCGACTTGCTCTCTGGGACGAAGCTTGGCTTGCGGAGCTTGGCTCTGATCTCGTCGGGGGTGGGATCGGAGTCGCCGCGGAAGAGGTCCTTCACATAGAGCACCCCGATGATGGAGTCCAGGTCTTCCCGGACAACAGGAAAGCGGCTGCGTCCGGTCTCGGCCACGGCCTGGCGCACCTCGTCAACCGAGACGGGCTCGGTTAGGAAGTCGACATCCACTCGAGGCGTCATCACCTCTCGAATCGGTTGATCGGCCAGGCCGAACAAGGAGTGGATGATCTCTCTCTCCACCGTTTCGATTTCCCCGCCCCGCTCGCCGAGTAACGCCATGGTTCGTATGTCGTCCTCCGTGACCAGATGAGGCTCGGCGTCGCGCGGCAGGCGCAGCAGCCTGAACAAGACACGCGCCGCGGCCTCGAAGATGCGCGACACAGAACGCAGAACAAGCGAAAGGCGCCAGATACTCGGCGCCACGGCGAGGGAGAATCGCTCGGGATAGCGAGCGGCGATGGTCTTTGGGGTGATCTCGCCGAACAGCAGGATGACGGCGGTCACTGCCAGCGTGGCCAGCCATGGTCCCCAGTCCTCTCCTGCCAGATCTATGAACAGCACAGTTGCCACCGCGGCGGCTGTGATGTTTACGAAGTTGTTGGCCACCAGAAGCGTCGACAGCATTCGGTCTGGGTCGGACACCAGTTGCTGTATGCGGTGGGCTCGCTTGCCGTCTTCAAGCTGCAGCACCCGTTCACGGGGGATCCCGATGAGGGCTGTCTCCGAGCCAGACAGGAACCCCGAGCTGGCAACGCACACCGCCAGGATGCCCAAATAGACGATCTGGAGTGTGCTCATCGGCTGGGTTGGCCGGTACTAGGAGGTTCGTCTGTCACTCGGATTCGGCCTCGACGGTAATGGTGGACTCGACGGCTCTGCGAAGCTCGAAGGCGGTGAACGGCTTTTGCACCCATGCCTCGGCTCCGGCCCGTTTCGCCAGAAACGCGTCGGCGCTTCGGTCCAACAGCAGCACCACGGGAACATGAGCCGAGCCAGCGATCGAGGCATCGTCCTTCAACTGGCGGATTATCGCCATGCCGCCCATGCTGCCAACTTGGAGGTCGACCACGGCAACATCTGGCGATTCCGACGACACCCGGCCCGAAACGAGGCGCGGATCGGTTTCTTCGCTCAGCTCGTAGCCAGGAGCGCTGAGGGCAGAGCGGACGCTGCTGAGAGTCCACTGGGCGTCAGCAACAACTAGGACGCGAGGCATGACATCGAGGCTACTACTGATGCCTCTCGCGCTCACCGCTCCAGTCCGAGCTGTGCCGGCCCTCCGTATCATCTGACGATGCGTTCCGTTCTGCTAGCTGTCGCCGCGCTATTGGTTCTGGCTGCGCCGGCGTCGGCCCAGGGAGTCGGGGTGGAGATATTGGACGTCGGCGGGCCGTTGGATCAGCTTGCTATCGACTTCCTCACCGACTCCATCAACGAGTCGTCCGCCTCGATCGTCATCATCCAGCTCGATTCGCCCGGCGCTGTTTCTGGTGACATCGATGAGCTCATCGCCCTGGTTGGTGACCCGTTGGTTCCGGTGGCGGTTTGGGTAGGGCCCGATCCGGCAGTCGCCCACGGCGGAGCGCTACAACTGCTGGCGGCGGCATCGATCAAAGCGGCGGCGCCCGGGGTGAAGCTCGGCTACCTGTGGCCCACGGTGGCGGGGGATCGCGGTAGAGAGACTCCCGCGGAAGTGGCGGAGCGGTTCGACGGCGTCCCTCCCGAATTCATTGAAGGTCGGTTCGAGGTTGGCAACGAGCCCATCCCCGGCCTGGTCGACATAGTCGTCCCATCGGCTGGTCAGCTGGTGACCAGCCTCGACGGCTTGACGGTCGAGGCCGGTGGATTCACCACCGAGCTCGACACAGCGGAGGAAATTCAGGGAGATCAAGGTCCGAGCCTGCGGCCCATCGTCGAGACCCGGTTCCGTCAACCTGGTCTTATTGCCACCACCCTGCGGGTAGCTACCAGCCCCGAGGCTGCCTTTCTCTTCGTAGTGGCGGGCGTCGCTGTTGGAGCGTTCGAGTTCTACGCGGCGGGTGCGGGGTTGATGGCCCTGGCCGCTGTGCTGTCGCTGCTCATCGGTGGCTATGGATTCGCCGTTCTTCCGCTTCGCTGGTGGGCGGTGGGCGCCACCTTCGGGGGTTTGGGCCTCTACATCGCCGACTTCCAACGCAACGACCTCGGATGGAAATCCATTTTGGGAACGGTCTCGTTGGTGGCGGGTGGGGTGTGGCTGACGGATGCCTCTCCCCAGATCTCACCCGAGTGGTGGGCGGTGGTCCTGGTGGTAATCGGAACTGCCCTCTTCTTCGGGATCGGCATGACCGCAGTGGTGCGAGCCAGGTTCTCTACCCGCACCATCGGACGCGAGGGCCTGGTTGGTCGCCAAGGCCTTGCCGAAGGACCGCTCACTCCTGATGGTGTCGTGGATGTCGACGGGGCCCGGTGGCGGGCTCGCTCCCACCGTGCTGCGGGCATCAGAGAGGGCGATCGGGTCGAAGTAAGCGCTATCGATGGCATCGTTCTGGAAGTAGATCCAGTGGAGGTGGATCCGGTGGATATCGAGTAAGAATTTCCCTGGCTACTCGGCGACCGAGCTATTAGCTTGAGCCGGCCGATGGAAGGAGAGGGCATTTTGAGTACACCGGGTACAGAGGAGTTGCCAGATCGCTCTTGGCAGGGCGACGCGTTGTGTAGGGGGAATCATTCGCATCTGTTCTTTCCGCCATCGCAGGTGGAACGCAAGGAAGAGCGCGAACGCCGGGAGTTGAAGGCCAAAGCCATCTGTCTGGTGTGTCCGGTGAAGGACCCTTGTCTCGATTTCGCCCTCCGCATCCGCGAGCCCTATGGGATCTGGGGTGCCCTCACCGAAGCGGAGCGTCGTCAGACTCTGTCTCGCCAGAGGACCTAACACTTCGCACGTCGCCGTCCCTGGCTGTGATGCCACGGCGATCCAGCCATTCCAGTAGCGGAATCGCTTGACGCCGACTTATGTGCATGGCGTCCCTGAAGTCCGCCACTGTGAACTCGCCGTCCAGGCGAGCCAATCCGGTGACTATCTCCTCGACTTGTTCCGGTAGATAGACCAGGTCTTCGCTAACCGAGATGAGGTCGCCGCGACGTTCCAACGCGTGGAACGTTTCTGTGCCCAGTGCAAGCTGCGACGCTCGTGGCACCGCCAGTCCGGAAGCCAGCAGCTGAGATCGAGCCAAATTCCACTCCTTTTGCTGTTCTGGTCCCCACCCTCCCTCGAACTCGGCAGCCGCCACCGAGGACTCGACAGATACCAGACCATCTCCCGCGCCGACGATGGCGTCGAGCTGATCGACGTCAACATCGAGCTTCGTTGCCAACTCCGCCTTCGGCATCCCGGGCCGAAGCGGGAAGCGTGCGTGGTATTCGGCGACCAACTCGAGACCAGCGGCACCCATTCGCGCTAGCGCTTTAGGGTCGGTTGCTTCTCCGGCGGCGGTTGCACCGCCCCCGCCAGTGTGAGCCGCCAGCGTTACAGCGTCTTCTCGTTCTCGGATCTTGAGTAGAACCGTGGCGCGCTCGGCAGGAGGTGCCGCCACTACACCTCGCAGCTTGGGCAGCGTTTGGCGCAGGGCGGCGCCAGTCTTTCGCGGGTTGGGGTCGAGCACTCGCCCCCCTGCCACCACCGCCCTCCTTCCCACTTCTCGCAGGATGAACCGGTCACCCATCGCCAGTGGCACGCCCGAAGACAACGAGATCAGCGCAGCCCCGGTGCCGTCGAGCGCATCGGACTCGAGCAACCGGACATGAGCGGGCACCGAGCCGCTGCCAACGTGGAAGTGATAAGCGCCTCGATCCTTCAGAGGTTTGCCGAGGGATCGCACGGTTCGCATGTCAACCAGCAACCGGTCGGTCTCGAGCCATTGGCTCCCCACCCCGAGCATCGCTCCTCGTGGGACATCGCCAACCTCCACACCTACCAGATTGGCAGCAGCCCGGTTGCCTGGCGCCAGGGTCTCAACAGCCGCCTCATGGCTCTGAAGCGAGCGGACCCGCACCGAATGTTGGCGCGGCCAGACGATGAGCTCGTCGCCAACCGATAATGATCCACCCACCAAGGTGCCGGTGACCACTGTTCCGGCGCCGCTGATGGCGAATGCCCGGTCTACCCACAGCCTGGGGCGCCCAAAGTCGGGCGCCTCCGACTCGGCCACCATCGCAACGAGAGCATCACGCAGATCGCCCATACCTTGGCCGGTTGGTGCAGCCACCTGGATCACAGGAGACCCTTCGAGCGCTGTCCCCTCCAGTCGCTCGATCACCTCGAGCTCGGCCAGCTCGGCGGTGTCGTTGTCGGCCAGGTCAACACGGGTCAGCGCCACAACGCAGCGATCTATCTCCAGGAGATCCAACACCGCGAAGTGCTCTTCGGTCTGTGGCATCCATCCTTCATCAGCAGCCACAACGAAAAGAGCCGCCTGCACCGCTTCGATTCCCGACAGCATGTTCTTGATGAATCTCTCATGGCCAGGCACGTCGACGAAGCCCACCATCGATCCCCCCAGCTCTACCCAGGCGAAACCCAGGTCGATGGTGAGGCCGCGGCGCTTCTCCTCGGCCCAGCGGTCGGGGTCTCTGCCGGTCAAAGCTTGAATCAGTGTCGACTTGCCGTGGTCGACGTGCCCCGCCGTTCCGACTACCGGCATGCCTCTGCCATGGCGGCGCTCACTGATGCGTCGTCGGTTGGATCAACCGCCCTCAGGTCGATGGTGAGTTCCCCGTCTGCTCTTCGAGCAACGATCGGGGGTTCGTAGTGCAGCAGACGGCGCCACAGTTCGTCTGCATCTCCCGGAACACGGATCACCGGTGAGGACATGCCCCGGCCCGGAACAGATCCGGCACCGGGGACCGAGCGGCCGGAGTCAAGCTCGGCCGCAACGCCCGCCCGGGTGATCACGTCCTTCGATCTCAACTCGAGCTCCTCGTATGGGATCGATGTCATGGCCCAGAACGGGATCTCCGCTCCACGACCTTCCGAGTAGAGCTCAATCGTCGCCTCCAAGGCAGCCAGCGTTGGCCCATCGCAGCGCAGCGCTCGGGCCAAGGGATGGCGTCGCATCGTTTCGATGGCGTCGGATGTTCCCACTGCGATCCCGGCCTGCGGTCCGCGCATGACTTTGTCTCCAGAGAAGAGGACGACATCTGCTCCCGTCTCGATGGTCTGACGCACTCCCGGTTCTTCAGCCAGCCAATCGGGAGGTGCGTGATCTAGCCAAGGAACCCGAGCGTCGAGCAGGCCGCTTCCCACGTCGGCGACGAATGGGAGGTTGTGGCGGGCGGCCAGCTCGGCCAGCTCTCGGTAGGAGGCCTCCTCAGCGAATCCCTCGATGCGGTAGTTGGAGGGATGGACTTTGAGGATGAGGCCGGCACCATCAACCGCTGCTTGGTAGTCGGATAGCCGGGTCCGATTGGTGGTGCCGACTTCGATGAGGTCGGCACCCGAGGCTGCCATCAGCTCGGGCAGGCGGAACGATCCCCCGATCTCGATTAGCTCTCCACGCGATACCAACACCCCACCGTTGCCAGCGAGCGCAGCCAACGCCAACAGCAGCGCTCCGGCGTTGTTGTTGACAACGAGAGCAGCTTGGGCGCCGGTGTAGGCGGAAATCAGGTTGGCGGCGTAGGCGCCTCGGCCTCCCCTTTGCTCTGCCCCGAGGTCCATTTCGACCGGGTCGTAGCCAACGGCGCTGGCTACCGCGGCGTCGGCGGCAGATTGGTGCCACGGCGCCCGACCCAGGTTGGTGTGCAGCAGGACACCGGTGGCATTGATCACTCGGCGTGACTTGAGTCCGGCCAGTTTCTCCAGCTCCTCGGTGGCCATCTCCTTTGGGTTCGCCGCCTCGGCACCGTCGGTCAGAGTCTGGCGGGCCCTATCGAGCGCGTTGCGGGCTGCCTCGACGACGACAGCGCGCGGCAGGGGACTTTGCAGCTGGTCGGCCAATGCATCGACAGAAGGAAGATCTCGCAGGCCCATATCGACAGACTACCTGGGCCGGTATCCTGGGCTCATGGGGCTGTTCTTCCTGGCTTTCTTGGTGATTCCGGTTGCCGAGATCGCCCTCTTCATCACGATCGGCCAGCGCATTGGAGTGGCCTACACGCTGTCTCTTATCGTCATCACCGCCATCATCGGGGCGTACCTGGTGGCGCGCCAGGGTCGGGGAGTGTGGGCGCGGGCCCAGGGGCAACTGGCTGCGGGCAGCTTCCCGGGGCCGGAGTTGGCCCACGGGGCCATGGTGATATTCGGAGGCGCCCTATTGCTCACCCCGGGATTCCTTACCGATGCCGTGGGATTCTCACTGATGATCCCGTTGGTTCGCGAGATGCTGCGGCGCTGGGGTACCAAGCGCTTCAGCTCCCAGGTCGACATCATCGACCTGTGATGGCCGATTGGACTCCGGATACCTCAACAGTTGAGCGAGCCAACCTGACCTCGTTCATGGAGGAGGTCGGAGTGGACGACTATCCGGCCCTGCACCGCTGGTCGCTGCAGCATCGAGGTGAATTCTGGGACCGCGTGATCCGCCGCCTCGGCATCGAGTTCGAGGTGCCGTATTCAGACATCTTGGTTGGGGGCGCCGAGGATGCTTCCTGGTGTGTAGGTGGCCGGCTCAACATCGCCACAAGTTGCTTTCAGCAAGATCCCGAGAAGGTTGCCATCATTTACGGTCGCCGTGACGCCAATCACGAGGTGACGTACGGCCAGCTCCATGCCATGGCAAACCGGGTCGCCAACGGCTTCACCACCCGCGGCTTGGCGCCCGGCGAGCCCGTAGCGATAGCAATGCCGATGACCGTCGAGGCAGTGGCGGCCTACCTAGGAATCATCTTGGCCGGAGGGGTGGTGGTTTCGATCGCCGACAGCTTCGCTGCTCAGGAGATAGCTGCCCGTCTCCGGATAACCAACACGAAGATCGTCGTGACCCAGGACCGATATCAGCGTGGCGGCAAGCAGCTCGAGATGTTCTCCAAGGTGGTGGAGGCCGGCGCAGCGCAGGCCATCGTCGTGGGTGCCGATGCCGAGCTGAGGACGAACGACGTGGCGTGGGAGGACTTCCTTGGCGGCGAGGACTACTTCATCCCGGTCACCGCCGCCCCGAATATCCACACCAACATCTTGTTCTCTTCTGGCACCACGGGTGACCCCAAGGCCATCCCCTGGAGCCACCTCACTCCGATCAAGGCCGCCATGGACGGCCACTTCCACCAGGACATCCACCGTGACGATGTCGTTGCCTGGCCGACCAATCTGGGTTGGATGATGGGTCCCTGGCTCATCTACGGATCGCTGATCAACGGCGCTGCCCTGGCGTTGTTCGATGACACCCCGGGGACACCCGAGTTCACTCGATTCGTTGCCGACGCCGGTGTCACAGTTCTCGGCGTGGTCCCTTCGCTGGTGGCGGCGTGGCGGGCCAACGGCGCTTTGGATGGGGTTGACTGGTCGGGCATCCGCCTCTTCAGTTCGACCGGAGAGGCATCGAACAGCGATGACATGTCATGGTTGATGGCGACGGCTGGGGGCAAACCGGTAATCGAGTACTGCGGCGGCACCGAGATCGGTGGCGGCTACATCACAGGAACCGTGGTGCAGCCGGCAGTCGCCGGTACCTTCAGCACCCCCGGCCTTGGTTTGGATGTACACATCCTCGACGACGCAGCTGAAGAGGTGCACTCGGGCGAGCTTTTTCTGGAGGGCCCCTCTATTGGACTCTCAACCGAGTTGTTGAATAGAGACCACCACGACGTCTACTTCGCCGATACGCCACGCGGCCTGCGTCGCCACGGTGACCACATGGAAAAGCTCGATGACGGCTACTACCGGGCATTGGGCCGTATCGACGACACCATGAACCTGGGCGGCATCAAGATCTCGTCCGCGGAGATCGAGAGGGTGGTGGGCGACGTCGGCGGAGTGGCCGAAACTGCGGCCATCGCAGTGTCGCCACCGGAGGGCGGTCCGTCGCAGCTGGTCTTATTCGCTGTCGCGGGGGCAGGCGTGGAGCT
>JAOTWH010000086.1 GCA_029863035.1 Acidimicrobiia bacterium
GACTTTTGGACCTTCTCCATGTTGGATCTCCTCTCGCCGCTGCCACGTTACCGGGGGTTGAGCCCTACAGCGCCTGCCTAACAGCGTCGGCGGCTGCGCGGTGGAGAGCAACGTTGCCGACCCGATCGGTGCGCACCTGCACCAGCCGGGGATGGCCGGTGGGCGAAGCGATCAGCCGACGCAAATGGTCTCTGTCGGCGGTCTCGACGGCATCGACGCCGAATGCTCTCGCAACGGATACGAAATCGAGGCCATGCGGGGTGGCAAAGATCCGTTCGAAGGTTTCTCGATCTCCCTCCGCTTGGGGGAGGAACTCGAATATCCCCCCGCCGTCGTTGTGGATCACGATGACTGTTGCGTCGATGTCGAGGCGCGCCGCGGTCGCCAGGGCTCCGATGTCGTGCAGCGCGGATAGATCTCCGGCCAGTAGATAGGCAGGCCCGCCGCCGATGGCCGAACCGAACCCTGAGCTGAGGAATCCGTCGATTCCGTTGGCTCCCCGATTCGCTAGGACGCGCAACGCTCCAGGGCGTCGCGCCATGAACGCATCAACATCGCGCACCGGCATGGACGAGGCCGCCCACAGGGTTGAGTCCTGGGGCATCGAATCGCCAAGCGCCAGGACCACGCCAGGTTCTGTGGGGAATCCGAAGCCTCTGACGGCTGCGTCGAGAGCAGCGGCGGCCACGTCGTCGGCTCGTCTCCAGCTTTGCGCCCACCCTGAGGGTGCCTGGTGGGTGATGGCCTTGGTGAGCGAGGTAGCGGCCATTATCGGATCGGAGCGCAGCATGATGGCTGCGGAGGCGTCTGGGTCGCGCCACCCCGCCCGATCGATGATCACCTGCGGGACGTCGGCGTTGTCGGCAAGCCATCGGACCACCGGCTTCGAGGTGGGCAGCGCCCCGATCCGGATGACCGCCTCCGGCTTGTTGGCGGCCAACCACCCCACCTCGGTCAAGGCGTGGCCTGTGGCTACCACCATCGATTGATCATGCGACCCAGCTCGCAGCTGTGATAGCCCGTCGGCCATGACGGGGAAGCCCCCCGCCGCGCCAAGCGCCGCTACCGGTCCCGCCAAAGCGGGATCGTTCTGAGGCCCAACGACGATCAGTGTCCGACGGCCCGCGATGACGTTGGCTACCTCTGACACGGCAGCCTCGTCTGGCGCCAGCATGGCGGCGTGGTAGCTGGGTTGGCGGCTCTGCGCTGGCGGTGCCGCGCTCTCAACAGGCACCAGCGGCTCGCGGAACGAGAAGTTGAGATGCACTGGACCCATCGGAGCGTCCATCGTGTCGGCCCAGGCTCGCACCGCAAGCGCAGGAGCAGTTCGGACGAACTCCGGCGTTGCTTCGGGCACCCCCACCTCGTGAAACCACTTCACCGCGTCGCCGTAGAGCTTCACCTGATCGACAGCCTGGGGAGCGCCAACACTGCGCAGCTCGGGTGGCCTGTCGGCAGTGAGGAGGAGAAGCGGGGTCTGACCCTGGATGGCCTCTACCGCGGCAGGCAACAGTTCGGCGGCCGCAGTGCCCGACGTTGTCACGACCGCGACCGGCTTATTGATCGTCTTTGCGAGGCCCAGGGCGAAGAAGCCGGCCGACCGTTCGTCGTGGAAGACCAGATCTTGGATGGCTGGGTGCGAGGCGAATGTAAGCGCCAGGGGAGAGCTGCGGGATCCGGGAGCTATCGCGACATGAGACAAGCCCAATGAGGCAAGTGCATCAACGAATGGCCCGACGAACGCATAGTTTCGGTCGCTCATCTGGCCTCAGGTTAAGACGCCACGATGCCCACGCGACGAAGCCGACCCGATCGGGTCGGCTTCGCTCTATCTCGATTGGGCATCCGGAAGAATCGTCCGGTCAATCAGATGAACATCGCGTTCGTACGCAAATGAGATATCGGCAGTTCTCGGGCAACCTTGAGGGCGTTCATAGTGAGTTCTCCATGACGATGCCGATGGTGACTAGTGCCCCGAAAACGGCCTGCAGGCGTGCAGTTCCCTCCAATGCCGCTATCAGAGATGGGCCGTTGGCCGGCAACACTATGCGGATCAGCCGGGGGGCCTCCCAAAACGCCAGTAGGCCCAACGCCGACCATCGCGGCGTCAGCTCGGCGGCTCCGAAAACGGCTGTAAGTCCGGCGGCGCCGATCAACAGCGATGCATAGAACCAGCTCGAGCGACGTCGGCCCATTAACACAGCAAGGGTCCTCTTGTCGGCTGCTTCGTCCGAAGCGATATCCCTCACGTTGTTGGCAACCAAGATGGCGGTGATCAGCAGGCCTATCGGCACCGCCAGCAGCCAAGCCTCCATTGGGGCCGATCTGTCATGGATGTATCGCGACCCCACCGTGGCCACCAACCCAAAGAACACGAACACCGAAACCTCCCCCAAGCCGTGGTAGCCGTACGGCAGGGGCCCCCCGGTGTAGGTGAGGGCGGCAGCGATCGACACCACTCCGATGATGACAATGACCCATCCCGCGATCGCGGTGAGGTACACCCCTCCCGCAGTTGCGATGGC
This sequence comes from Acidimicrobiia bacterium, assembly GCA_029863035.1. Next base: position 2,526 of record JAOTWH010000086.1, read on the forward strand.
GAAGGCGATCCAGGTACCCCGTGTCACCTGGCGATCTGTGAGGATGCCCTCCGCTACGACGCGAGGCGGGCCCACTCGGCTGGGGTTGTCCGCTCCCCGCCTGGCATCCGCCACATCGTTGGCGAAATTGACTCCGACCTGAATGGCCACCGCAGATAGCAGCGCGACGATCAGCGCATCGATTCGAAGCGAGTCGTCGAGTATGGCCAGGCTGGAGCCGACGATGACCGGTGTCGCTGCCGCGGTGAGGGTGGCCGGCCGGGCCGCCATGGCCCAGGCTCGGGCTCTGGTCATGGAAGTCGCGGGTATTTGCCGAACTCCGGCTTGCGCTTCTCTAGGAACGCGTCTCTTCCCTCTTGGGCCTCTTCGCTCATGTAATAGAGGAGCGTGGCGTCGCCCGCCAGCTGTTGGATTCCGGCCAGGCCATCCGTGTCGGCGTTGAACGATGCCTTGAGCATCCGCAGCGCCAGGGGAGCGTTCTCCAAGATCTCCCCTGCCCACTTCATGGTCTCGGTCTCCAGCTGGTCGAGAGGAACCACCGTGTTGACCAGGCCCATCTCGTAGGCCTCATCAGCGCTGTACTGGCGGCACAGGTACCACATCTCGCGTGCCCGCTTATGGCCGACCATGCGAGCCAGCAACCCCGCCCCGTAGCCGCCATCGAACGACCCCACCTTGGGTCCGGTTTGACCGAAACGGGCGTTGTCGGCCGCGATCGTCAGGTCGCACACCACGTGTAGCACGTGTCCTCCACCGATCGCATAGCCGGCCACCATGGCGATGACTGGCTTGGGAAGCGTTCGTATCTGGCGCTGTAACTCCAAAACGTTGAGGCGTGGGGTTCCGTGGGGATCGACGTACCCGGCGTCGCCCCGGATTCGCTGATCCCCTCCCGAGCAGAAGGCTTCATCGCCTGCTCCCGTCAGGACGACCACACCGATCTCGGAGTCGTTGCGGGCCTTGTCGAATGCATCCGACATCTCGAAAAGGGTGGTTGGCCGAAAGGCGTTGCGGACCTCGGGGCGGTTGATTGTGATCTTGGCCACACCCTCGTGGGTGTGATAAAGGATGTCCTCGTAGTCGCCATCCGGCTTCCAGGCGATACCCATGCTTACTCCTCTGGCTGCGCAGTTACTGTAGTGGCGAGTCCGAAACCGCCTCCCCGGAGCTCCTTTGCCCGACCTGCTAGCCATCGCCGCCGAGACACACCCCGAACGACCTGCCGTGGTTTTCGAGGGCGTCGCCATGAGCTATAGCGAACTCGACGCTGCAGCATCCGGCTTCGCCGCTTCGTTGGCCGCTTTGGGAGTGAGCAGTGGCGATCGGGTAGGGCTGTGGTCCGCCAATAGTCCTGATGCGGTGATCGCGTTGTGGGGCATTCCCCGGGCGGAATGCACCGCGGTTCCGCTCAACACTCGCTTGCCCGCCGTTCAGGCGCAAGGCCTGTGCCGCTTGGCAACTGTGGAGCTGGTCCTGACCGATGACCCGTCCATCCAGCTCGGTACCCGCACGGCCGACCTCGCCACTTTGCCGAGCGGACCACCGCTCGCTGACGCTCAGCCAGACGGCCAAGCGCCATTGATCGTGTTCACCTCGGGAAGCCGCGGTGGGCCCAAGGGGGTGCTTCTCACCTCATCCAACCTCGAGGCGTCGGCAAAGGCGTCGGGACTGCACATCGGAAACGACGAGAACGATCGGTGGCTGGTAGCCCTTCCTCTCTTCCATGTCGGCGCCATCGCCGTTCTGTGGCGAGCGGCCATGACCGGTGGTGCTGTGGCATTGGAACGGTCATTCGATCCCGGCCGCGTTGGCGAAATGTTGGGCCCCGAAGCGACCGTGGCATCGCTGGTGCCAACCATGTTGCGGCGCCTGCTCGATGCCTACCCGGGTCGCTTCGACGGTGTGAGGGCAGTCCTGGTGGGCGGCGGCCCGGTCGATATGGAGTTGCTGGCTCGGGCTGTCACGACCGGCCTGCCCGCCGTTGCAACCTACGGGATGACGGAGATGGCATCCCAGATCGCCACCCAACCACTGGGCTCGGAACCTGAATCTGGATTGCGGTTACTGCAGGGGGTCGAGCTGAGGATCGGAGCGACGCAGCAGATCGAGGTGAAAGGCCCCATGTTGTCGCCCGGATACGTTGGCGAGGCGACCCGCGACCCCAACGATTGGTTCTCTACGGGAGATCGGGGAGTGCTCGATGACGACGGTGCGCTGTCGATGCTTGGGCGGGCTGACGACGTGATCCTTAGCGGAGGCGAGAACGTAGACCCGGAGGTGGTCGAGCAGGCCTTGATCGGCCACCCCGCGGTGAAGGATGCAGGCGTGTTCGGCGTGCCAGATGAGGAATGGGGCCGACTGGTGGTGGCTGCGGTGGTCCGCGGCGACCAGGAAGTCTCGGCAGAGGAGCTCGAGGACTTCTCACGGGAGCGCCTGGCCGGCTTTCAGATCCCGCGCCGGTGGATGTTCGTGCCCGAGTTGCCGCGCGATCAGCTTGGCAAGCTGCAACGGGATTCACTCGGCTCGAACGTGCTTTAGCATCGGCCAATGGACCTAGGCCTCGAAAACAAGCGTGCCTTAGTCGGCGCCGCATCGTCCGGGCTGGGCTTGGCAGTCGCCACCGCCTTGGCAGCCGAGGGTTGTCGGCTGTCGATCTCTTCTTCCAATGAGACCCGCATCGCCGAGGCTGCTGCCGTCATCTCGTATCGGACCAACGCCAAGGTGACATATCGGGCCTGCGACGCCAGGGACCCGGTGGCGCTTGCGGATTGGATCGACGAGACGGCGGAGCGCGAAGGGGGCATCGATATCGTTATCCCCAACTCCGGAGGTCCCCGGCCCGGTACCTTCGCTGAACTCGAGGACTTCGACTGGGAGGCGGGCTACAAGCTCACGCTCATGTCGGCGGTTCGCACCGCCAGGGCAGCCAAACCCCACATGCCGCCTGGGTCCGCCATGCTCTTCATGACGTCAAGTTCGGTGAAAGAGCCCATCGAGCACTTGGTGTTGTCCAACGTCTATCGAGCCGGCGTGGCGTCGCTGGCCAAGACGTTGTCGCGCGAATGGGCGCACCAAGGCATCAGGGTGAACCAACTCGTGCCAGGCCGCATTTCCACCGCTCGTGTCGACTCGCTCGACGCTGCTGTTGCCGCCGTGCAGGGCATCACCCGTCAGGAGGTGCAGTCGAGGTTGGCAACGGCAATACCGCTCGGTCGTTACGGCACCGCAGACGAATTTGCCTCGGCTGCCGTCTTCCTCGTTTCCCAGGCCGCGGCGTACATAACCGGCGCCACCCTCGTAGTCGACGGAGGAGCGCTGCGCAGCGTGATGTAGCAGGGTTTCTTCCCCCTCAGGGGGAAGTACCTCGGGCCCGTCTCCTCCCCCATCGGGGGAGGTGCCGAGCAAAGCGAGGCGGAGGGGGCTCTTGCCCGAGGGGATGGGGGTGGAGTCGATCACATCGTCCACCCTCCCCCTAGCCCCCTCCCTGAGGGAGGGGGAATCCCTAACCGAGCCCCAGATAACGCAGGAACGCCTCGTTGTTCGGTTCGCGGCCGAGGAAAGCGCGGAGGTGATCCATGGCGTCGCGTGAGCCGCCCCGCGACAGGACTTCCTGTCGGTAGCGGCGCCCCACTTCGGGATCGAGCACACCCTCTGCCTCGAAGACGGAGAACATATCGTCCCCGTAGACCTTCGACCACAGATAGCCGTAGTAGCCGGCGTCGTAGCCGCCCATCAAGTGGCCGAATCCTCCAGGGAAGAAGGTGCCTTTGTGAACCGGGAATCCGGTGATGGGGTAGGTGGTCTCATAAAGCTGTTGCAGGTCGATGGGGGCATCGGGTCCGTGCATGCCGAGGTCGAGCTTCCCCAGGAACATCTGGCGCAGGTTGAAAGAACCCTCGTTGAGGTTGCGGGCTGCCACCAACTGCTTGACCAACGTGTCTGGGATCGGCTCCTCGGTCTCGTAGTGGCGAGCGAATCTGGCGAGCACTTGGACGTCCCAGCACCAGTGTTCCATGATCTGCGAGGGGGCTTCGACGAAATCCCACTCGGCGTCGAAGCCGGCGAACAACGTCAGGTCCACTTCCGTGAGCGTGGCATGGAGGATGTGGCCGAACTCGTGGAACAGCGTCGTCACCTCGTCGTGCTTCAACAACGAAGGCTGGCTGTCTGAGGGCTTGGTGAAGTTGGCCACGATGGCGGCAACTGGCTTGACCCAGGTGCCGTCTTCGCGGCGCCTTCCCTTTACCAGGTCGAATGCGGCGGCGTGGGTGTACTTGCCGTCCCGCGGAAAGAGATCGGCGTAGAAGTGGGCTATGCCTTTGCCAGACTCCCGGTCGATGATCTCGAAGAGCTGCACATCGGGGTGCCAGGCCTTGGCGTCCGGAACTTCTCGGTAATCAAGCCCGAAGACCTCGCCCGTTATCTCGAACATGCCTTCTATCACCTGTTGTAGCGGGAAGTACTCGGCTACTTCGTTGGGGTCGAGGCCGTAGTCGCGCATCCTCATCTGGGTGTCGAGGTAGAAGTAGTCCCATGGCTGCAAGTCCTCGTCAGGATGGGTCTCGTTGAGCAGAGTCTTCAATTGCTCTCGCTCCGGCCCGGCAAGGCGCTGCAGGCCGGGTTGCAGTTCGGCGTAGAACTTCTCCACCACCCCTGGCTCCTTCGCCATCTTGACTTCCATGGCGTAGTGGGCCCATGACTGCAAGCCGAATAGCGCAGCGATCTTGGCGCGGATCTCGGTGGCCTCTTCCAGGAGCGCCTTGTTCTCCGGAGCCGTTGTGTAGTTCTTGAACTCGAGCAGCTCGCGAATCTGGCGGTCGTGGCCTTGGCGCATGAAGGGGAAGTACTCGGGGTAGTCGAGGCTCACCTTGTAGGTGTCGCCCTCACCCTTCTCCAGGGCGTCGATGTATGGGTCGGGGAGTCCGTCCAGTTGCTCCCGCGTCACCTCGACGTGGTCGCGGTACTCATCGATGTTGCGCCCGAACGCAACTTCGAGTTCGACCAGGCGGTTCTTCAACGCTTGCAGCTCCTCCCGCTGGGAGTCGGTTAGCTCGTGTCCGGCGCGGCGGAAATCGCGCATCCAGAACTCAACCAGCCTGGCTCGCTCTCCCTCCAGACCCTTTGCGTCCTCGGTTTCGGAATACTCCTTGACAGCCGCGAACAGATCGTCTCGGAACACCAGATCGGTGCCCCATTTGGACATTCTCTCTTCTTGCTCGGTAGCGCGATCCCGTACCTCCGAATCTGCATGGACCCGTGCCATGAACGCGGCTTGGCCGGAGGTGATGTTGAGTACGGCCGACATCTCGTCGAGCGGCGCCATGGTCCCCGAGAAGGTGCGTTCGCCACCGATGGCGGATGCCACCAACTCCTCAGCCTGGGCGATGCCGCTATCGGTGAGGGAGACGACCTTGTCGGCAGTGGTTGTTGAGAAGTCGTAAAGCATGACGGGGGAGGGTAGTCCTGGCCGGTAGCCACACCTCGCCCCATGCGACCAGCGATAGATTGAGTCGGTCCTGGTTCGAAGGAGGACCTGCCCCTGTCCAAGCCATCGATCTTGTTGGTCACCCCATCGCCTCTACTTCCGACCGATTCCGGCGGGCGCATCTACGTGTGGGGCCTGGTGTCGGAACTGGCCGATCGCTTCGACTACCACCTCTTGGCGATGTGCAACCCCGACGAGCGCGCCCAGCTGGCCGCCGGCGGCGAACCACTCATGGAGCGATACCGCTCGGTCTTTCGATCGGTGCACTTCGTCGACCGCCCCCTCATACCCGCTCAGCTTCCCAAGCGTCAGGTTCTGCGGCACCTGTGGTTCCACTTCAGACACGGGCTGCCGCTCATGGATGTCTCCTACTACTCGCCTGAGGCGGTCGGCACGGCCCGCTCGGTTGTACAGCAAGAGAACATCGATCTCATAGAGGTCGATCATCTGCAGATGGCCTTCGTCAAGACATTCCTCCCCAACGTTGCGGCCGTGCTGGTGAACCACAACATCGAAACCGACCTCTATCCGTTCTTTCGCACCAAGAGGTGGAGCCTTCCTGCAATGGCTGTGTGGCTTGGCTTCGGATGGTTCAGTCGGCGCA
>JAOTWH010000087.1 GCA_029863035.1 Acidimicrobiia bacterium
GAGCTCGGTGCTGGCGCACAGCACCGACCCCACCGGCGCCCCCAAGCCCTTGGAGAAACAGAACGAGACAGCATCGGCCGGCTCCGCGTGGACCGCACCGTCCACACCACTCGCAGCCACCGCGTTCCACAACCTGGCACCGTCGACATAGACAGCGACGCCATTCTCTCTGGCGACACGCGCCGCCTGGGCAACGCTCTGCGGGGGAAGCACCGTGCCGCCGGAGAAGTAGTGGGTGTTCTCAAATGCCACCAACCCAAGGGGTGGGAGGAACGTCCCCGCCTCAACCAGCGCCGATTCGACGTCCGAGCTCGTTATCAGGCCGAATCTGTCTCCGGATGGGCGAAACCCGACGCCGCTGAGCGCCGCACCGGCTCCCGTTTCGGCATTGCGAATGTGGGCTCGGCCGCTACACAGGACGTCGTCACCTCGATCGGTTAGCGCCCAAAGGGCCAGCTGATTCGCCATCGTGCCGGAGGGAACGAACAGAGCCGAAGCTTTGCCAACGGCGGCCGCCGACTCTTCCTCCAGGCGGTTGACGGTTGGATCCTCGCCGTATGCGTCGTCCCCCACCACAGCTTCGGCCATCGCGGCTCGCATCTGCGCCGTTGGCTGGGTCACCGTGTCCGACCTGAAGTCGGCCGTTCCGTCGGGAAACGCCATCGCTATAGCAGGTCGAGCGCGGAGCGGATCCCACGAACCGCCTGGGCGATCCGGTTCTCGTTCTCGACCAGGGCGAATCGAACGAATCGGTCCCCCGATGGGCCGAATCCGATTCCCGGACTGACCGCCACCTTGGCGTCGCGCATCAGCGTGATGGCGAACTCCAGCGATCCCATCTCGGCATAGGGACCAGGGATTTCCGCCCATGTGAACATGGTCCCTTGCGGAGGCGCCATCTTCCAGCCTGCTCGATTGAGCCCCTCCACCAGCACGTCGCGCCTCTTGCGGTAGACGGCCGAGACATGATCTGGATAGTCGTCGCACTCATTGAGAGCGATGATCGAGGCGATCTGTATGGGCTGGAACGTCCCGTAGTCGAGGTATGACTTGAGCTTGGCGAGGGCCGCGATCATCTCGGCGTTACCGACCACGAAGCCGACCCTCCAACCCGCCATTGAGTGACCTTTGGAAAGCGTGTACAGCTCAACGCCAACATCAGACGCTCCCGGCACCTGGAGCAAAGAGGGCGGGCGATAGTCGTCGAACACGATGTCGGCGTAGGCCAGGTCATGAACCAACATCACTTCGTGTTCCTTGGCGAAAGCCACCAGCCTCTCGAAGAACTCGATCTCTACGCACGCTGTCGTCGGGTTGTGCGGGAACGACGTCAGGATGACCCGCGGCCTTGGCCACGACTCGGCGAACGCTTCTTCCATGCGTCCGAAGAAGTCGCCATCGAGCGAGAGGGGAACTCGCATGACTTCTGCTCCGGCCAGTGCCGGAGCGTAGATGTGAATCGGATAAGACGGCTCAGGTACCAACGCAACATCGCCCGGCTGAACCAGCGTCCACATGAGGTGAGCCAACCCCTCCTTGGCCCCGATGGTGTTGATCACCTGGGTATCGGGGTCAAGTTCAACACCGAACCGCCGCTGGTAGCGGTCGGCCACTGCCTTGCGAAGATTGGGAATGCCGCGTGATGCCGAATAGGCGTGATTCCCCGGTCGCCGGGCGGCCTCCACCAGCTTCTCGATCACCTTGGGCGGAGGCGAGATGTCGGGGTTGCCGAACCCAAGGTCGACCACGTCTTCGCCGCTGCGACGCGCCTCGGCCTTTAGGTCGTTGACCGTGGCGAAAACATAGGGCGGAAGATTGTCGATGCGGCGAAAGTCGATGGCTTGCCTCCTGGAGCGGCGAGCTTAGCTGAGCTTCAACCGTTCGGACCTGATGCGCCATCCTCGGGTGAGAGCCTGTTGAAGACTCCGTGCAGCGCTCGGGGCGCCAAGCCTGCTCCCCAGTCGATGACGTTCGTGACCAGCTCCAGGACGTCCTCTGGCCCGTCCCAGTGCTGGCGCACCACGTCTTCGCTGGCGCCCTCGATGAGGTGCTTCAAGCCAAGCGCCACCACGATGAGGTCGTCCACTTGGCCGAGTACGGGAATGAAGTCAGGAATGAGATCGATGGGAGCAAAGACGTACGCGCCGGCCGCTCCCGCCACGATCTTGCGCCGCAAAGGAACCGCCGGATCGGCCATCAACCTCGCCAACAGCTTGACGAGGTTGGGCAGCGCTAAAACAGCATCCTTCACCTGCTCAGGGATCCGATCTGTCATTCTTCCTCTATCGGCACCCGCTGCGGCCCGTCCTCATCGTCCTCATCGTCTTCATCGTCGAAGGCTTCGGTGATCTCCTCGACGAACACCGCTGCACCTCGCCACAATTCCTTAGCAGCTCGCGCCAGGTGAATTGAGGCCTTCTGCGCGGCTCTGGTCAGAGCCTGCGGGACATCGCGTTCATCATCGCTCAATGTCGAGTCCAAACGTCACTCTCAACTCTCCGTTGCCCAACTTGGCGCGCTGCACCTCGCGCCGCTTCAACGAGTCTGGTAACACCATCGACCGACGGTAGGGGCCAACGGTTATGTAGAGCTCGTCACCGTGGCGCAACACCTCGACCTCGCCAGACTCCACGAACGGCACCGACAACACCAGCACCACCTTGCCATCCTCCTCGGCCACCCGGAAAGGCTTGGCGTCCGACAGCTGCTTGGTTGGATCGAGATCTCCGTAGAGCTCCTCGCCTACCAATCGGAGTTTGGGCACCCCCACCATCTCCTCGTCGAATAGCCGGAGCCGCAACGTTGCGATGTCCGCGAAGCTGTCGTTGATGGTGCCGAGATGTTCGTCCTGGATCTCTTTCCACCGCTTGAAGTAAGGGTCGGAGATCGCTTCGGGCAGTACCCGGTTGACAATGGCGGCGTCGACCGCGTAGCCGAACAGGCCCAGGTAGGTGTAGGTGCGCTTGGCTTCGCTTATCACCATGCGTTCTGGGTTCATGACGAGTCGAGCAGTGGTGATGTCGGGGTCGGCGAACAGATGGCGCAGCCCGTCGAGTCGCTCATAGAAGCGCTGGGCCGCGTCGAACACCTCGTCCCGGGCGATCGGGGTGGAAACCATGCGGCTCAGAACCGGCCTTACTGCCTTGACCATCTTGCGGCCGGCCGGGAATAGCTTGTCCATGTACCAAGAGAGGATCTCGGGAAGGCTCAGCAGCCGCAGCGTCTCGGCCGTTGGGGCGCAGTCGACCACGATCACGTCGTAGGCCTCGCTGGCGGCACGCTCGCGTACCTCGGCCAGAGCGAAGAGTTCGTCCATGCCAGGAAACACGGAGAGCTCCTCTGCCTCTACCCCCTGCAGACCACTCCAGTCGAATAGCTCTATCAAGTAATCCCGCACCGCTCCCCACTGCATTTCGAGACGCCGTTGGGTATCGATCTGTTGGCCCCACAACCCAGGTGCCACCTCGGTGATGGCGTCGCCGAGGTCGATGTCGAATGCATCGGCCAGGCTGTGGGCGGGATCGGTCGAGGTGATGAGGGTCCGATAACCGAGGTCAGCCGCCCGCAGCGCTGTTGCTGCCGCGACGGTCGTCTTCCCTACTCCCCCTTTTCCCGTTATCAGCAAGATGCGCATTAGGCCCCCTCTTCTGCCCGCTTCCTCAGCTCGCGCAGTGCTGTGGAGACGATCTGACGCTCGGCCTGTCCTCGCAGGAATCCCGGCACCTTGAAGGCCGGCTCCACCGCCAAGGCATACATCACCTCGGTCCCTCCGTCGACGTCCTCGAACCGATACGAACCCTCCATCGCCTTGATGTCGTCGCCCGGCTCGGCGTGCCAGGTGATCGACCGCGGGGGCTCATAGGTGTAATTGAGAACGTAAGAGATCTCACGAATCAAGGCTGCGACGACGAAACGTGCCTGGGTCACACGGCCGGATTCGTCGGTCGCCAGCACTTCAACTTCCTTAACGGCGGTGGCCCACTCTGGATAGGCCTCCAGATCGGAAGCCACCTCGAACAACCTCTCGGCAGACGCAGACGACTCAGCAGATTTGACGGTCCCTTCCATGCTTTTCAGCGTAGCGGCAGGACCGGATCACTCATGCCGGACGGCCCTTCCCGTTGCCCGGAAGTACCCAACGTTGCGCGACAGCGTGTCGCCGATCATCCATTGAGCAGCCTGCGGCTGGTGAATATCCCCGAAGTAGTGGAAACGCGGCTGAGTCTGGCGCAGATGCTCGAGCAGAGGCACCGACCCTTTTGGTTGTCCGCTTATCACGTCCATCTGCAACGGGTCGATAGCAGGCGCAACGTGGGTACACAGGATGTCAACCGGGCCGATCTCAGACAATCGCTGGGCCATCACGTCGTCGCCCACCTCACCCGGCACGCCAAGAGGAGATGACAAGCCGCCGCCGACCACACCAACGGCCAAGCCGTCCACCTCCACCACCTCGGCCTCGATGAAACGGCAATCCGGAGGGAGGTGGCTGCGGAGCTTGTCTGGGTGATCCACGTTGCCGTAAGTGACGAACGCGCCCGAGCCCGCCAGCACCGAGCACACATCGTCATAAGCAGCATCGATGAGGGCGTCGTAGCGGTCTCTGAGTTCAACCTCTCTCCCCTGCGAGAAGCTGCGCCACAGGGTTCTGGCCTCATCCGACAGCCCCGCCGTTCGAAGGGCCACCATCTCTGCGACGAACTCGGATCCGCACACGTCGGTCACTATGCCCTCGTTGGTGCGATAGTCGATGAAGTTGATCAGATCACCGAGCACGAACAACGACTCGGTCTGAGCCACCACTTGGGCCAAAGGGTCGGCGGCGCCATGAACGTCAGCAACGAGAAGCACGCTGCGAACCGTACCCGAGTGTCAGCCGTTGGCTCGGGAGAACACCTGGGCCACGGTCACGAGGATGATCAACACGACCATCGCCCCAGCAACCGAGAGCACTCTGGGTTGAACCAGCATCTTCTCGCCACGGCTCACTCGGTAGGCGTCGATAGCGCTGGTCGCCCAGACCGCCAGCGCAACCAGCACCATTAGGAGGCCTGCCAGCACCGCGCCTGCCACGGTCATCGCCAAACCCGTGAGCAGGCTGACCACTGCCAGGAACCCGACCACGACACCTGTCGCCGACCGGTTCACTGAGGCGTATCCCAACCCGGGCACCATGATCCCGCGCCGCAGCACGGCGTCAGCTTGTACCACTGTCGCCGTTTGTGGGGCCACAGAATCGAAAATGCTCACCCCGCAGTTCTCACATACAGACTCCTCGACTGGGTTCGCCGAGTCACAGAGACGGCACACCCACGACTTGGGTGGGTGATGCTCCGCTGGAGCATCACCTACAAAGTCGCTTGGTGCGCCGCTGGCAGTGACGCTCGCCAGCTGGTCGACGTGGTCCTCGGCCGACTCGAATGGCTCGTAACACTGACTACACCACTGTGTGTCGGGTGCGTTCTTTGCTTGGCACTGCGGGCATACCAGGGAGTCCATGTCGTTTCTATCGGCTCCGTTGACGGGTGACTTAACGAAGGCGGAAATCAACCCAGCTCTGCCAAAACCCTGGGATCGGACTCCGCCAGTCGTGCTCTCTCCAGAGCATTCTCGACAAAGGGTCCTCCTAACTGCGCTGCCGCCCAAGCAGCGTGTGCCCTCAGCAGCCATTCGGGGTGGTCGAGGTATGCGATGACCGAGTTCACATCGTCCTCGCCGCCGCTATTGCCGAGGGCGATAAGAGCGTTGCGTCGCAGGTATGTCGGATCGCGGCGAGGGATATAGAAGTGGGCGAATCGCTCCAGCAGCGATTCATCGTCGTCGGACAACACCTCAACCAGATCTACCCGACCCATCACATCGGTCGCCGCCTCGATCGCGCGCGATCCTGGCGGGCAGGCGTCGAGGCAATCATCACATCCGTAGAAACGATCCCCCATCGCGGCGCGGAACTCGATAGGTACTGGCCCCGGCGCCTGGGCCCAGTACGCCAAGCAGCGAGAGGCATCGAGCACTCCCGGCGCCACCAGCGCACCGGTAGGGCACGCCGGAAGACAGGCACTGCAGGTACCGCAGTCTCTGGTCATCGGCTCGCTCACATTCAAAGTGGCGTCTGTGGCAACAGAACCCAACAGCAGCCAAGGTCCGGCGCCTGGAGCAAGCACCATCGAGTTCTTCCCCCACCAACCAACTCCAGCCCTCACCGCTGCTGCTCGGTCGACCAGCCTGTTGTCGTCCACCAACACCTCTGCTCGGTGCCCCTGACCTGTGAGTTCGGCGGCTATGCGTTGCAGCGCCGAGCGAAGCCCGACGTAATGGTCTTCCGTGGCGAAGCGAGCGATCCTCCCGCTGCCGCCATGTGATGGCCCCGGGGTGCCGGCCTTGGGCAGATAGCCCAAGGCTCCAACGACCAGGCGCTCCGCCCAAGGGAACGAGCTTCGAATGTCGGTAGATCTGGCCGGGTCGCCGAAGGTGAAGTGCATGCCAGCCGACTTGCCGCTGACTACCCGTTCCTGGAGGTCATCGGCCACTTCCGGAAACGGATCTGCGCTACACACGCCGAATCCGGCGAGCCCGCTGGTGGTCGCTGTCCGTTCCAGAGTGTCGCGAAGATCCACCTAGCAAGCGTAGGTCTCCCCGGGCTGGCGAGGTCCTGCCCTATCCCACCTCGCCAATCCGGGGAGCCGTGTGTGGGCGGCTAGCCAGCCGCCACAGACTCGCCGTCCGAGCGGGGCACCAAGCGGAGCGGTGCCACCAACCCGGCGTCGGCGAGGATCTCAAGAGCTTCGGCCTGGTTCGGGTCGACCTCCAATGGACCTCCGAGGTCGCGCAACACATGGGTCACCACGCAGTCCTGGCAAGCCTCGGTGTACTGCATTTCGCAATCGTCGCAATTGATCTGCATGTGTCTGTCCTCCGATTTCTCTTATTGACCACGGTAGAAATCGGGTATGACAGAAAGTCAGGGCCGGCGGAACTTGGACCTTTCCAGCCCCACTTCATGGCCAGCAACACAACCGTCGAGGTGATCATTGACGATGCCCATGGCCTGCATGTGGGCGTACATGGTGGTGGGGCCGACGAAGGTCCACCCCCTGGCCTTGAGGTCCTTGCTCAGGGCGCGCGATTCGGCCGACTCGCTGAGCTTCATGAGTGCGCCATGGGTCATCCGCTTGGGGCGCGAGGCGGGCTCCGGCTCGTAGCGCCAGAAGAAGGCACCGAGCGAGCCGAATTCGTCACGCATCTCGGCCGCCCTCTTGGCGTTCCCGATAGCGGAGTTGATCTTGCCGCGGTGACGAATGATGGCGGCGTCGCCCAGCAGCCGTTGAACGCTGCGGGTGTTGAAGCGAGCGACCGTATCGATGTCGAAGCCTTTGAAGGCGCGGCGAAATGCCTCTCTCTTCCTCAAGATCGTCAGCCAACTGAGCCCGGCCTGGAAACCCTCGAGGCACACCTTCTCGAACAGCGTTGAGTCGTCGTCGCGCGGTCGGCCCCATTCTTCGTCGTGATATTCGACATAGAGGGGGTCGTCGCCGGCCCACCAGCATCCGAGCCTGCCGTCCCTCAACACCAGACCTTTTGCTGCCATGGGGTGAGGGTAGGTTGGTGCCGAGCCGAGGAGATAGATGGAGAACGGGCCGTTTCTGCTGATCGCAGCCTTCATCCTTGGCTTCACCCTTATCTCCCGTCGCATCCACAGCACCTGGATCACCCCAGCCATGGTCTTCGTGGGATTCGGCTGGCTGGCCGGCGACACCTTCGGCTGGATCGAGATCGATCTCGGGGATGAGTTGATCCGCACGATCATGGAATTGACCCTGGTGTTGGTCCTGTTCATCGACGCATCTCGAATCGACCTCAGCGTGCTCCGCCAGGAGTACCAGTGGCCGGCGCGCATGCTCAGCATCGGGATGCCGCTGACGATCGCTGCAGGAACGGTCGCCGGAGCGGTCATCGTGGGGCTTCCCTTCTGGCAGGCGGCCGTCTTGGGCGTGGTGCTCGCTCCCACCGACGCCGCGCTAGGCGAGTCGATCGTCGCCGATGAGTCGATTCCAACCAGGGTGCGCCAGACCCTCAATGTCGAGAGCGGATTGAACGATGGCATCGCTCTGCCGTTTCTGACCATCGCTTTGGCGTTGGCGGGCGTACAGGAAGAGGTGGAGAGCTTCGGGTACTGGGCCCTTTTCGCCATCCGCCAGATCGGAATAGGCGCGGCGGTCGGTTTCGGGGTTGCGTTATTGGGCGGCGCCTTGATCGAGCGTGCCCATGGAAACGGGTGGTCGAGCCGAGCGTTCGAGCAGCTGTCATCGATCGGGATCGCGCTGGTTGCGTTCGCCCTGGCCGAAATCCTCACGGGCAACGGTTTCATCGCCTCGTTCGTGGCTGGCGGAACCATGGGAAACGTCAACCGGGAGCGCTGCACCGTGCTATTCGAGTTCGCCGAGGCCGAAGGG
>JAOTWH010000088.1 GCA_029863035.1 Acidimicrobiia bacterium
GGTATCGAACGAACTGGCCACCATGAACAGCCGGGTATTCGCGGAGGGGGCCATGGGTCTCGCCGCCGATTTTGGCGTGAGCCGATGACCGCCGCTCTGGTCGTCGTGGAGCCGGGGCCGATCACAACGGTTCGTCTGGAGAACCCGCCACTGAACCTCGTCACCGTCGAGCTCACACGAATCCTCGACCGTGCCCTGGCCGGCATCGAAGACGATCACGATGTCCGCTGTGTGGTGGTGACGGGCACCGGCGAGCGGGCGTTCTGCGCCGGATCCGACGTCAAGGAGTTCGAATCACTGAGCGGTCGCGTCGGCGAGGGCAAGCTGGTGCTGGAGAAGGCCGTCTACCGGCGGCTGGCTCTTCTGCCGATCCCGACCATCGCCGCCATCCAGGCCGACGCCCTCGGTGGCGGTCTGGAGCTGGCCCTCTGCTGCGACCTGCGGGTGGCCGACGAGCGATCGAAGCTTGGCCTGCCAGAAGTCCGCCTCGGTGTCATGCCGGGCTCCGGCGGCACGCAACGGCTTCCCAGGGTCGTTGGAATCGCAAAGGCCAAGGAGCTCATTCTCATGGGGGAGATCATCAGTGCAGCCGAAGCGGCCGAGATCGGCCTGGTGAATCGTGTCGTCCCGGAGGGCAGGGCGCTCGACGAGGCCATGGCGATGGCCGAGACGATCGCCGCCCGAGGGCCGTTCGCGGTGCGTGAAGCGAAGCGGGCCCTCGACATGGCGGGCGATGTGACCCTCGATGAGGGCCTCGCCGGTGAGCTCGCCGCCTCCGAGAGGATCTTCTCTTCCCAGGACATGTTGGAGGGAGCAAAAGCATTCTTCGAGAAAAGGCCGCCCCGATTCTCCGGTGAGTGACCACGGGTCTCGCGAAAGGTAGTTATGGAAACGAACGGTCAGCAGAATTCGAACATCGAGAGGTTCGGGGTGTTCCTCCCCTCCTTCGTATGGCCCGGTGATGGGCCGGAGCGAGCTCGCGGGATCATCGACTTCGCCCGCGAGGTCGAGAACATCGGGTTCGACTCGATCTTCATCACCGACCACCTGCTCGCCGCCAAGCAGTTCTACTCGGTTTCGTTTCTGGAGCCCTTCACGGCGCTGTCGCTGGTGGCGGGTGTCACCGAACGAGTCAAGCTGGGCACGTCCGTGATGGTCATGCCGATACGAGAGCCGGTGTTGATGGCGAAACAGCTCGCCACGATGCAGTTCCTTTCCAACAACCGGTTCGTGCTCGGGGCCGGGATCGGGTGGTACCCGCCTGAGTACGCAGCCACCGGTGTGAAGAAGTCCGAACGAGGTGCCCGCACCGACGAGATCCTCGAGATCGTCGTCGCCCTCCTCGAAGGGGAGACAGTCACCTACCAGGGGCAGTTCTACTCCATCGAGGACGTCCTCATCGAGCCACGGTCCAGCCAGCGTCCGGACGTGTGGATCGGCGGCGGATCCCAGCTCGCCGACCCAGGTTCGCCCGATCTGCCCCGCATCGTGGAACCGGTGAAACGCCGCATCCTGGCTTCTGAGGGTTGGATACCCCGACCGACCTGCCCTCCCGAGGACATCGCCCGCGACTGGGACGAGCTACAGGTCTATTTCAAGGAGAACGGCCGCGATCCGGCCGAGCTCGCCGTGGTCCACGAGAACTTCTATCACTTCGTGGGTACCCAGGACGCTGCCCGGGCCCGCCAGGAACAACACGAGGCGATGCTCCGGGTGATGAGCGAGGCACGTGGACCCGAGTACCTGGAACGCGTCTACCTCTTTGGGACACCGGACGAGGTGGTCGAGTCGCTGCAAACCCGGGTCGATGCCGGGGTGCAGAGCTTCATACTCCACACGATGACGCCAGACCCGGCTCAGCTCGAACAGTGGGCGACGCAAATCATCCCCCACGTGCGCTTCCCGACCGAGGCCAGGTGAGGGGGCGAGTCGCCCTCATCGGCAACCCGCTGAAACGGAAGCACTCGGCGGTGATGCACAATGCCGCATTCGCCGCGCACGGCATCGATGCCACCTACGAGCTCCGGCCCATCGAACCCGGCGACCTCGGCCCGTTCTTCAGCGAGGCGCGCCAGCCCGATTGGCTCGGGTTCGGGGTTACCGCGCCCTACAAGCAGGCCGCCATGGTTCATCTCGACGAGATAGAGCCGGGCGCCATGGCTATCGGGGCGGTCAACAACGGGCTGCGACGTGACGACGGGTCGCTTGTCGGATTCAACACGGACGCCTCGGGGTTCATCGCGGCAGTTGAATCGACTGGGACGGCGGTGGCCGGCCGCTCCGCCGTGGTGGTGGGTGCGGGCGGAGCGGCGCGAGCGGTGGTGTGGGCCCTGCTCGACGCCGGTGTCGAGTCGGTGTTCGTTGCCAATCGCACGCCCGGACGCGCCCGCGAACTGGCCGAGAGTCTCTCCCCATACGGCGCCGTCGTGCCCGGGTCGCTCGACGATCCGTCGATGGCCCACGCTCTCGCCTCGGCGGCCATCGCCGTGAACGCCACCACCGTCGGGATGACCACCGACACCGTGGCCCTCGACGTGGCCGTCCTTCCCGACGATGCCCTGGTGTTCGATCTGGTCTACGTCCCGCCGGACACCCCCCTGGTCCGGGCCGCCACAGCCCGCGGGTTGAAGGTGTGCAACGGCATGGAAATGCTGGTGCGCCAGGCCGAGATCGCCTTCCAACGGTGGACCGGGATCGGGTCGACTGCCGATGTCATGCGAAGCGCCGTCGAGGCGTGGCTGCCCCACTCCGAGACGGAACGCTGAGTTGACCCGTCGCATCGATCGTGCCCTGGAACTAGCCGGTCTCCCGGCCCTAGAGCGCTCGGCCTGGGTGGAGGTCGACATCGATGTGCTCATCGCCAATGCGGGCGCGCTTCTCTCCCTCGCCAGCCCCGCCGCCCTCGGTGCGGTGGTGAAGGCCGACGGCTACGGCCATGGGCTCGAGATGGCCGGGCGATGCGCCGTCGCCGGGGGCGCCGAATGGCTCTGCGTGGCCGACTCGGCAGAGGCGGCCCGCCTCCGCCGCGACGGCTATGAGGGGCGAATCTTCGTGCTCTACCCGGTACCCCCAGCGATCGTCGCGGCCATGGCCCGTCTTGGGGTTGACGTAACGGTGGGGAGCACCCACGAGGCCTCAACCATCGCGGAGCACCTGGCACCAGGCGACCCGATCCTGTCGGTCCATCTCGAGATCGACACCGGGATGACTCGGGGAGGAGTGTTTCCGGGTGATGCCGTAGCCGCTGCGAGCGCCATCAGCGATGCCCCGACGACCAGCTTGGCCGGAGTGTGGACCCACCTGGCCGCACCGGAGGATCCGTTGACGGCCGGCGACCAGCTCGGACGATTCGAGGCGGTACTGGCAGAGTTGGCCGCAGCGAACATCGATCCCGGGGCGGTTCACGTTGCGGCCTCTGGCGAGCTCCTCGCCGCCCATACGGATGCGCACACCCTGGTGCGACCGGGTCTGGCCCTGTACGGAGTACATCCCGGTGCAGGTGATCCACTCCCTCCCCCGGTCGCCCCTGCTCTCGCCGTCAGAGCACATCCGGTGCGCATCGCCGAGGTGGCAGCGGGAACGGCCGTCGGTTACGCCGGGACGTGGACCGCACAGAGGGTCTCGATCATCGCCACTCTCCCCGTGGGATATGCCGACGGTTGGTCCCGTGCATCGTCACCGGGAACCTCGGTGCTAGTAGAGGGAGAACGCGCCCCGGTGGTGGGCAGGGTGTCTTCGGACTCACTCACCGTGGACGTGACCGGGATTGCTGAGGTCGGGCCCGACTCGGAGTTCACCCTGCTGGGCAGCGCCGGCCGCAACGAGATCACCGCAGATGCCGTCGCCGAAGTCCGGCGAACCATCTCCTGGGAGGTCCTCCAACAACTCGGAGCTCGACTGGCAAGGGTCTACACGTCGGGCCCGGTGCCCGTCGCCCTGCGCGCCGAGTCGACGATCCGCATCACCGAGGCACCAGGGGTCTCCGTCCCGCCCTATTGAGTGCCCCTCTCTTCGGTGTCGTAGCGGGCAGTAGTATCGAAACGAGTAGAGATAACGGCTTTCCATCAGGAGATTCTCGATGTCATCCAGAACGGTGACGATCCCGCTCGAGGACGGATCCCTGACACGTCACTCGCTCGGTGAGCCCGGTCACTTCGAGCGACCAACCGAACCGTTGAAGAGCCGTCGTGCTTTCGCCGCGGTTCATGTCGTGGCCGATCCTCTCGCTGAGAACACCCCAGCATCGGGAGCCAACGTGGACTGGGACGCCACCTTGGCATTCCGCCGCCATCTCTGGTCGTGGGGTTTGCCGGTGGCAGAGGCCATGGACACTGCCCAGCGCGGCATGGGTCTCGACTGGTCGGCCACTCGAGAATTGATCGTCCGCTCGGTGACCGAGGCACAGGCCGAAGGCGGCGACATCGCCTGCGGTGCCAACACCGACCAGTTGCCGCAGAGTCCGGCGACTCCGAGCCAGATCGTGGACGCCTACCACGAGCAGATCGATCTCATCGAGAGCCATGGAGGGCAGGCCGTAGTGATGGCCAGCCGCCATCTCGCCGCGATCGCCCAGGGTCCCGATGACTACCACCAGGCCTACTCGGAGGTACTCGGGCAGGTTTCGGGCAAGGCGATCGTGCACTGGCTGGGCGACATGTTCGACCCTGCGCTCGCCGGCTACTGGGGTTCGGGCGACTTGGATGCAGCCGCCGACTCCTTCATCACCGTCGTCACGGAAAACGCCGGGAAGATCGATGGCGTCAAGCTCTCCCTGCTCGACATGGATCGCGAGATCGAGCTGCGACGCCGCCTCCCCGATGGTGTCCGCATGTACACCGGAGACGACTTCAACTATCCCACGACCATAAAGGGCGACGGGAATCGCCACAGCGACGCATTCCTGGGAGCCTTCGATCTGATCGCCCCGGCCGCCTCGGCCGCGATCCAGGCCCTCGACGACGACGAGGTGGACCAGTTCGACAAGATCCTGGCACCGACGCTCCCCCTCGCCCGCCATGTGTTCTCCAGCCCCACCTACTACTACAAGACCGGAGTTGTCTTCATGGCCTACTTGTGTGGTCACCAGGACCATTTCCGCATGGTGAACGGTTTGGAAGCTGCCAGATCGATCGTCCACCTCTCTCGACAGTTCGTGCTGGCAGACCAGGCCGGGCTCCTCCCCGATCCCGACCTGGCCGCCCACCGCATGGGATTGGTCCTCGAGCTGGCAGGGATCACTCAGTCATGAGGAAGAGTGGGTCGGCCTTTACACGCAGGAGACAACAAGGGAGCCCCATTGGCTACTAAGAAAGATCAGGCCGACGTACTCATTGTGGGCGCGGGAGCATCCGGTGGGATCGCGGCCCGCTACCTCGCCGAAGCCGGGCTATCGGTGGTCTGCCTCGAGCAAGGTCGCTGGCACGACCGCAGCGAGTTCCGGGGCACTTCGCCCGATTGGGAGATCACGGGCCGCAAGCAGTGGTTCCCCAATCCGACCATCCGTGACCTTCCCCAGGACTACCCGCTCAACGAGGACGAGAGCGATATCGCACCGCTGATGTTCAACGCGGTGGGCGGGAGCTTGATCCTCTACGCCGGTGTGTGGCCCCGCATGCTCCCCTCCGACTTCAAGGTGAGGACCCTCGACGGCGTCGCTGACGACTGGCCCCTCACCTACGAGGAGCTCCAGCCTTACTACGAGCGGACGGAAGCAGACATCGGCGTGTCCGGGCTCGAAGGCGACCCCGCCTACCCCCCGGGGGCCGGCCCCCCTCTCCCACCCCTCCCCCTCGGCCCAGGGGCGATGAACATCGCCCGGGCCCACGATCGGCTCGGCTGGCACTGGTGGCCGGAGCCCAACGCCATCCTCTCCCGGCCCTACCAGGGTCGCAACCCCTGCGTGCAGTCGGGAACCTGCCAGCAGGGCTGCAACGAGGGTGCCAAGGCCACCACCGATCAGACCCACTGGCCCATCGCCATCGAGCACGGTGCCAAGCTCATCACCGGTGCCAGGGTTCGTCGCATCGTCACCGAGAACGGGCTCGCCACCGGAGCAGAGTGGATCGACGAGAACGGCCAAGAGCACTTCCAGCCAGCCGACGTTGTCGTCATGGCAGCCAATTCGATCGGCACGGCACGCATCCTTCTCAACTCGGCGACTCCGGAGTGTCCCGACGGTCTAGCCAACTCGAGCGGTCTGGTTGGTCGCCGGCTCATGATGCACCCCTTTGCGTCGGTGACCGGGCTGTTCGACGGGGACTTGGAAAGCTGGCAGGGCCAGTTCGGATGCAGTATCGAGTCCTTCGAGTTCTACGAGACCGATGAATCGCGCGGGTTCGTGCGCGGTGCCAAGTGGGGCCTTGCTCCCACCGGGGGGCCCATCAACATGGCGCTGCCCGCCCGTGCCGGCGAATCGGAGTGGGGCCCCAATCACCACCTGCTCTTCAGAGAGCGGTTCGGACGGGGTCAAAGCTGGGGTCTGTTTGGCGAGGACCTCCCCAACGAGGACAACCGGGTCGAGCTCGACGACGACCTCACGGACAGCTCGGGTATCCCCGCCCCCAAGATCATCTACAAGGTGGCCGAGAACTCCCGCAAGCTGTTGGACTTCCACATCGAGAAGGCAAGCGAGTCGATGATCGAGGCGGGCGCCCACAAAGTGGAGACCGACAGCCTGATGCGATACTCCGGCTGGCATCTCCTTGGAACGGCCCGCATGGGTGACGATCCCGAGACATCGGTGGTGGACCGTTGGGGACGTTCCCACGACATCTCCAACCTCTACGTTGTCGATGGAAGCGTGTTCGTAACCTCCAGCGGCACCAACCCCACCAGCACCATCGCCGCCCTCGCCATGAGGACCGCAGAACACATGGCTCAGGACCGCTTCAACCAAGAGGTGGCGGTATGAGCGAGCCCATCGGCATCCGCCCCTCGGTGAGCGACGCCACCCGGAGGGCCCTGGAGACGGTGGGCGACCACCTCATCCCGGAGGCGCACGGGATGCCGGCGGCCGGTTCCATGGACGTTGGCACCACCCAGCTCGACGCGGTCCTCGCCTCCCGCCCCGACCTCGCCCCCCACCTCGAGAGAGCGATGGCCGATGCCAACCTCGACGACATCGGCGGATTCGTGACAACACTCGAGTCCGAGGATCCCGAGGCCTATGGAGCGGTAACGCTCGCCATCGTCGCCGGGTACTACATGCACCCCGAAGTGCATCGTCTCATCGGATATCAAGGGCAGGTGCCCAAGGACGCCCAACGCCTCAGCGAGGCCGAGATCTTTCAGGAAGGGCTGATGGATCTGGCTCAGAAGGTGATCGAGCGCGGGCCGATCTATCGACCGACCCCGACCACCGAAGGAGCCATTTGACCATGCCCGAGTCCTACCTCAACTACATCGACGGCAGCTGGGTCCCCGCCTCCGAAGGGGAAACGTTTCTCGACACCAACCCGGCCCGGCCCGACGAGGTGATCGGAGAGTTCCAGCGGAGCGGCGCCAGCGATGTCGACGCCGCGGTGACCGCGGCAGCACGAGCGCAGGATGGCTGGAGACGAACCCCGGCTCCCCTTCGGGGGGAGATCGTCGCCCGGGCCACCCGGATGCTGGTCGAGCGCAAACCCGAGCTGGCCGAGACCATCACCCGGGAAATGGGCAAGG
This sequence comes from Acidimicrobiia bacterium, assembly GCA_029863035.1. The sequence goes on from JAOTWH010000088.1 coordinate 7,663, forward strand.
TGCTCGTCGACTCCAGCTACGACGTCCAGGGGGCCATCACCTCCGGCGAATACATGTCTGGGGAAGGACGGCGTATGTTCGGCAACACGGTGCCCTCCGGCCTGCCCAACCGCTTCGCCATGACCGTCCGGGAGCCGGTGGGCGTGGTTGGCATCATCACGCCATGGAACTTGCCCATGCTGATGCCGTCGTGGAAGCTGTTCCCGGCTCTCGTATGCGGGAACACTGTGGTGGTCAAGCCGGCCGAGGACACTCCCCTTACCGCAGTGCGGTTGTTCGAGATCCTCGAAGAGGCCGGAGTGCCGCCCGGGGTCGCCAACCTGGTCACCGGTTACGGGCCAGAAGCGGGACAACCGCTGGTCACGCATCCCGACCTCGACATGGTCTCGTTCACCGGGTCGCGTTCCGTCGGCAAGCAGATCGCAACCTCCGCCGGTGCCGAGCTCAAACATGTCTCATTGGAGATGGGGGGTAAGAACGCCCTCGTCGTCCTCGATGACGCCGACATAGAAGAGGCGGTAACCGGGGCATTGTGGGGCGGTTTCTCGACGACAGGGCAGCGATGCACGGCCAGCAGCCGCCTCGTGGTCGACAATCGCGTGGCTGACGAGGTTGTCGAGGCGCTGGTGGAGGGCATGGGGTCACTGGTCGTCGGCGACGGTCTCGACCCAGAGACAACCG
>JAOTWH010000089.1 GCA_029863035.1 Acidimicrobiia bacterium
ACGTGCAGCGGCTGGTTCCCGATCTCAAGGCCGCCAACTTTGAAGGACGCCACAGCGGAGTGCGCGCCCAGGCACTTACCCCTGACGGCCAACTGGCGGATGACTTTGTCGTGATCACCACCGACACCGCGGTCCACGTACTTAATGCACCTTCGCCGGGAGCCACCGCCTCGCTCGCCATAGGCCGATCCATCGCTGCCGACGTGCATGAACTGCTACCGCGACGGGGCTATTGACGGAATATCCCCCTCCGTCCAGGAAGGGGGTTTCCGAGGGTGGGGACGGAGCGTTCGATGTGGTCGCCCCCACCCCCATCCCCCTCGCTTCGCTCGGGTACTTCCCCCTGAAGGGGAAAGAGACCTACCCAACCTCGGGGCTGGGCTCGATGCCCGTGGCACCGACCACCTCGGCCCACGCCTCCAAGCCGCGCTGAAAGGCGACTGCCCCCGCCTCGGGAAAACTGATCTCGATGGCTTCGAGGATCTCCTCGGAGGAAGCACCGGCTTGCAGCGCAGCGCGGATATGGCTCTGGATGTGCTCCTTGGCGGAGCCCATGACTGTCAACGACACGACGAAGATGAGCTCCTTCGTCTTGCGGTCGAGCAGCCTCTCCTTCAGATAGGCGGCTTGGACGATGCCGTCGGCCGCCTTGATGAAGTCGAGGTCGTTATTGACCATGACCTTGTGATAGTCGAGGACGTAACCCCGCCTCCTCACCATGTCGTCGATGTAGGCCTGTCGTTCTTCTTGCTCGCTCAAAGCTGCTCCTAGAAGGTCTGGTGGCGTGCCCGGAGAGAATATCCCCACGCACGCTCCCCCACCGCCCGAAGCGGGAGAGGTGGCCGAGGCCGTAAGGCCGAGGTCGGAGGGGGAGCTGATTCTTCCCTCTCCCGCGAAGCGGGGGAGGTGGCCGAGGCCGTAAGGGAGGTCGGAGGGGGAGCTGATTCTTCCCTCTCCCGCGAAGCGGGGGAGGTGGCCGAGGCCGTAAGGCCGAGGTCGGAGGGGGAGCTGATGTTCGGGCGTTCTGCCGCGGCCCAAGGCCCCGCGGGGGTCGCTCCCCCATCCCCCCTCGCTTCGCTCGGGGTACTTCCCCCGCTCCGCGGGAGAAGGGAAGAGAAGACCGCTTGTGGCCGAGGCAGGATTCGAACCAGGCAATGCAGCACCCGAAGGGTGCGATGGAGGCGTGGCCCGAGGCCGAATAGGACTCGGGGTAGGCGACCGTCGGCCAAAGGCCGACTCGTGGCACGATGGCGGGAGATCCCTCGTGCCCGGGGCAGGATTCGAACCTGCACGCCCCGAAGGGCCGCGGATTTTAAGTCCGCTATGTCTACCGTTCCATCACCCGGGCGTTAACTCCGAGGATAGATGCGCCCCCTACCGCGGCTCTCGCCACTCCGGGTTCAGGCCACCCTTGGCGACGCAGACCATTTCGCAGTCGAGCGGTTCGACATCACCGGCAGCCATCTCCCCAACAGGGTTATCTCCCCCCGCCGCATGGTGGGCATAGTGGGCGTGCAAGCACTTGACACCTTCGCCAACCACGCCTCCCACTCCCCCGGTTGGCCGTGGCTCGACATCAAGGCCAACACCTTCATCGCGATCTGCTGCGTAAGCGGCGTTGGCAGCAGCCAGCCGGGCGCCGAAGTCGGCATCCGACGCTGCCTTCTTCTCGGCGTTCTTCACTCCCCCGCCAGCTTCGAGGCGCCCGATCCGCCGTGCAGCCAAGGGGCAAGTCAACCAGTAGCGAGTTGGGAACGGCGTGCCGTCATCGAGGACTGGTGGCATCTTGATGACAACGGGCAGGCCGAGATGGCAGCGAGCGACAACTTCGCCGTGGGCTCTGGTGGGTCTGCCGATCTGGGCGGCCACGACCGCGTCATCATCCATGCGAAGAGGCTAAGGACCGCTACCGATCGAGGTCGCGCCCCGTTAGGAAATCGACCACCGAGTCCCACCACCCCTTGGGTCGTGGCAACTCTTGGGGAGGAGGTTGGGTTGGCGCCGGAACATCTGCGGGGACGACCACGACATATGCACTTTCGCCGGGCCGGATGTACCCGAATTCCTCACGCGCCAGGCGCTCGATCTCTTCTGGCGTTTCCAAGCGCTGCACCAGCTCCTCAAGGCGGATGTTCTCTGCGCTGAGAGCGGCGAGTTTCTCCTGGGTCACCGCAACCGCCCGATCTTGGGCGATGATCTGTCGGAACGGCAGGACCCCGGCCATCGTCATTGCCAGCACGATCAACAGCATGAACAGCAGCAGCCCCACACCACGGCGCCCCTTGCGGCGGGGGCTCACGATCCCCTGCCCAGCGAGGCCCAGCCGCCGAAGCGAGCCTGGTCCCCAAGTGCCTCTTCTATGCGAAGAAGCTGGTTGTACTTCTCTGTTCGCTCACCGCGGGCCGGGGCACCGCTCTTGATCTGGCCGGCGTTGGTTGCTACGGCCAGGTGAGCGATGAAAGTGTCTCCGGTCTCTCCGGAGCGGTGGCTCACCATCCGCCCGTATCCCGAACGCTCCGCCAATTCCATCGTGGCGAGCGTCTCCGACAGCGATCCGATCTGATTGACCTTGATGAGGATGGCATTGGCGACGCCCTCGTCGATGCCGCGCTGCAGCAGATCCTCGTTGGTGACGAAGATGTCGTCGCCCACCAGCTGCACCTTCTCACCGAGAGCTTCGGTCAGCGTCTTCCAGCCTTCCCAGTCATCCTCGGCCAGCCCATCTTCGATCGAAACCAGCGGAAACTCATCGGCGAGGCGCTCCAGGTAGCCCACCATCTCGTCGGCGGTGTGCGGCTTGCCGTCGAACTGATAACGGCCCTCTCTGAAGAATTCGGTGGCCGCGACGTCGAGGGCGATAGCCACCTGAGTTCCCAGCTCATACGGCGTGGCCTCGACCGCTTCGACCAACACCTCGAGGGCATCACGGTTGACACCGAGGTCCGGAGCGAATCCGCCCTCGTCGCCAACGTTGGTCGATAGACCGCGCCCAGCGAGAACCTTGCGCAATGCGTGATAGATCTCCACCCCGGCTGTCAGGGCTTCGCTGAATGTGGCAAAGCCGGCTGGCACCAGCATGAACTCTTGGATGTCAACCGAGTTGGAGGCGTGCGCCCCGCCGTTGAGCACGTTCAGAAACGGCACCGGGAGCGTGCGCGCCGCCGGGCCGCCCAGGTAGCGGAACAGAGGCAGGCCGGCGTGGGCCGCTCCAGCCCGGGCCACCGCCATGGATACGGCCACGATGGCATTCGCCCCCAGCTTGGACTTGTTGGGGGTACCGTCGATATCCGCCATCGATTGATCGATCGCCGACTGATCCAAAGCGTCAAGACCGGACAAAGCCGGCCCAATTGTTTCGTTGACGTTCGCTACGGCCTGCGCCACGCCCTTACCGCCGAAACGGTCTCCACCGTCTCGAAGCTCAACAGCTTCGAGCGCCCCTGTTGACGCTCCCGAGGGAGCCGCGGCCCTCCCGAAGGCTCCACCAGCGAGGAGCACTTCGACTTCAACCGTCGGGTTACCTCGAGAATCAAGGACCTGGCGGGCCCGAACCGTTTCGATTTGGCTCACGGCCCTCCTTCGCCCGGGCAGGGTATCACAAGAGCGCGAAATCCCGCTTTAGGGGCGCTCTAACCGTCGACGTGCCCGCAGCGCCGTCGCGATACCTCCCATGATCAACCCGTCGAGCCTTTTGCCCGCTCCCAGCGTTGGTCCAGCTCGGTGAGGCTCAACCCTGCCAACGGTCCCTCTGCCTCCATCTCACGGAAGCGAGCCTCGAATCGGTCGCTGGCCATCTTCAATGCCAGCTCAGGGTCAACATCGAGGTGGCGGGCAACGTTAACCAGAGAAAAGAGGAGGTCACCCGTTTCGTGAACCACTCGCCCCGGATCATCGCTGATCTCGGCAAGCTCTCGTGCTTCCTCTGCCACCTTGGCAACGGCCCCGGTGACGTCGGGCCAGTCGAAACCCACTCCCGCCGCTCGCCGCTGCAGTTTGGCCGAGCGCGACAGAGCAGGCATGGCCTTGGGCACACCATCGAGAATCGAATGGCGGCCCTTCTCGACCTGTTTCGCGGCATCCCAGTTGCGCCGGACATGGTCGGCGTCTGGGGCATCGACATCTCCGAACACATGCGGGTGGCGATCGACCAGCTTGCGACGAATACCTTCGGCCACTTCTTCGGTCGACAGCCCCACCGCTTCGTTGGCCAACGTGGCATGGAACACCACCTGGAGCAGCAGATCGCCCAGCTCCTCTTCGACGTGTGCGTAGGCGGCGAAATCGGGGTCGCCTGCCGGCGCATCCGTCGACAGGCCGGCAAGAGCCTCCACCAACTCGTACGACTCCTCGATGAGGTGCTCCACCAGGCTGTGGTGGGTCTGAACCCGATCCCACGGGCACTCGGCTCGAAGCAGCAGGTTCGTCTGCACCAAGCCCGGCCATCCAACGGCAGGCGGATCGAGGAACAGCGTTGTTCGCTCGTCCACTGCGGTGGTTGCCAGTTCGCCCAAGTCGATGGTGCGGACCGCCTCGTCGGGAGAACCTAGACGCTGCATCACAGTGATAGGGGTGGCGGGCAGCAGCGTCTTCGACAGCGCAAGCGCCAAGTCGGCCGCGATGGTCGTGCGATCGACGTGGCCGATGAGCGTTGGGAGGTGCAACAACAGCGGCTCGGGGAGGCCATGGGCGTCCAACACCTGAAGACCGCGCGCCAGCGCATCGACCCCGGCTCGGTGCATGGCAAGGCTGAGGAAAGACTCGCCCTCGATCAGCTCGAGAGGCAGGGCGGCTTCGGCCGCTCCCTCCACCAGCAGAGCCACCGAGCGCTCGCCAAGCCCGGGGCTTCCGGGGACGGCATATGCGACAGGTCCGATGGCCGCCGCGGCCAGGACACGTTGGGCGATGGCGCGGTAGACGTGTTCTATCTCGGCGGCAGAGTTGTAGAGCTCGTCACAGAACTCGACGTCGCGCAACGCTGCCAGCTCTCGAGCGGCGGGGTGGCGCTCGGTGCGAAGGATCACCTTGACGTCGGGGTCTTCGAGGATGGTGCGCGCCTCTTGGCTGGTTCGATCGAGTCCTGCCGGGCCCAATCCCACAACGCTGACCGATGCCATTAGCTGGCGGGAGGTGCGATACCCAGACCGTCGGGATCCCACGACCCGACGCTGGGTGCCACCGTGATATCGGCCTCTCGAATGACCGCGTTGATCCAGTTGTTTCGCTCGTTCTGCATCGTCTCGGCCGGAACGAACAGCGTTGGGTCCGCCTGGATGTCTTCCACGGTGGGGGTGGCGCGCTCGTCTACCACCAGGATGTGGAATCCGAATTCCGTCTCGACGGGCCCAAACGCTTCCCCGATGGGGGCTACCAGCGATGCGTCAGCGAACTCCGCCACGAACCTGGCCGCCAGTGAGCACCCAAGGTCGCCGCCTGGCGTTCCGTCGTCGAGAGATATCTCGGTGGCAACGTCCGCTAGCGCCTCACCCGAATCCAATCGGTCTTTGACGTCTAGCGCTTGTGTCTCGGTCTCCACCAGCACGTGACGGACGCAGACCTGAGTAACAGCCTCGGGGCGGTCGGTGAGAAGGGCCTCGGCCAAGGCAGGGTCGCCGAACAACGCGTCAGACAACGAAGCGAGCAACACGGCCGAAATGGCATCGCGCCGGACCAGTTCTTCCGTGGCACCTGCGATGGAGTAGAAGTCTGCGATGCTGCCACCCGAAGCGGCGACCGCGTCCAGTCGCTCTTGCGCGGCGGCTTCGATATTCGTGGCCGAGACGGCCTCACCGAACTGCTCGTCCAGGGCCTGAGTCACCACCTCTTGGAAGATGATGATGCTGAGATCCTGGCGGAAGTCGGTGCCGGGTGCAGTGTCTGTATACGTCGTGCGCAGAGCAGTCACATCTTCTTGGACGATGTCAACACCCCCCACGGTGGCCACGACGGAATCCTGGGCGCTGCACGCGGCGACGGCAAACAAGAGAAGGGCTATGGGGGCGAGCTTTCGCAGGGTCACTCCTCGTGCGGAGGCCACAGTGTACGGAGAAAGGTCGTTAGCTCACCCACGATGTCCTCGCTGGCCGGCGGCAAGAACAGGGTCCGGTTGCGTATCACAGCCTTTGGGTAACCGGCCATCAACAATACATCCTGATCGGCATCGAGCGTCACCGGGTTTATCCTCACCTCGTTCCGCAATCCAACGATGTCGGTAAGGCCAACCCGCAGCGCCTCAACCCGCAAACCCGCTGCCCGTATCAACAGGTCAGCTTCGAGTGGGAGCGGTCCGAAACGATCAACCCATTCGGCGGCCACATCGGCCACAGCATCGTGGGTGTCGGCCACGGCCAGCCGTCGATACGCCTCGAGGCGCGCCGCCTGATTGGCCACGTAAGCGTCTGGCAAATGAGCGTCCACCGGAAGATCGATCCTCACCTGCTTGGGCTGCGGCACAGGTTGGGGACGACTTTCGATGTCGCGCACCGCTTCGGCGACTAGCTCTGTGTAGAGATCGAACCCAACAGCCGCGATGTGCCCCGATTGAACCTCGCCCAGGATGCTGCCGGCGCCCCGGATCTGGAGGTCGCGCAACGCCAACTCGAACCCGGAGCCAAGATCGCTGAACTCCCCAATGGCCTCCAACCGCCGGTAGGCGTCCTCTGTGAGATGCTGCTCGAGGGGATGGAATAGATAGGCGTAGGCCCGCTGTGACGATCGCCCCACCCGCCCCCGCAACTGATAGAGCTGGCCGAGGCCCAGCATGTCCGCCCGCTCAGCGATGAGCGTGTTCACCTGCGGCAGATCGAGTCCTGACTCGATGATCGTGGTCGACACCAACACGTCGTACTCCCGGTTCCAGAAGTCGATCATCACCTGCTCCAGCTGGCCCTCGCTCATCTGCCCATGGGCAACGGCGTAGCGAGCGTCCGGCACCAACTCCTTAAGGCGAGCAACGGCGTGATCGATCGACTGAACCCGATTGTGCACGTAGTAGACCTGGCCCTCACGCAACAGCTCTCGTCGAATCGCGGCCGACACCGCCTGGGGGTCGAAAGGCCCAACGTACGTCAAGATCGGATGACGGTCTTCTGGTGCGGTGCGGATGTGACTCACCTCCCGGATGCCGGTGAGAGCCATCTCCAGGGTCCGCGGAATCGGCGTCGCGGTGAGCGTCAACACGTCGACCGACGCTCGCATCGCCTTGATCTTGTCCTTCGCCGACACCCCGAAGCGCTGTTCCTCGTCGACCACCAAGAGACCGAGGTTCTTGAATGACACGTCGTCGCTCAGCAGACGATGGGTCCCTACAACGATGTCCACCTCGCCGGAAGCGAGGCCCGCTACTACCGCCCGCTGCTCGGCTGGGGTGAGGAAACGGCTCAGCACTTCCACCCGAACCGGGAACCCGTCGAAGCGGTCGGTGAAGGTCTGAAAATGCTGCTGGGCCAGCAAAGTGGTGGGCACCAGCACGCCAGCTTGGCGACCCGCTTCCACCGCCTTGAAGAGAGCCCGCATTGCCACTTCGGTCTTGCCGAAACCGACGTCGCCGAACACAAGGCGATCCATCGGCTGGGGCAACTCCATGTCGGCCTTGACGTCGTCGATCGCCTTCAACTGATCTGGGGTCTCCTCGAATGCGAAGGCGGAATCGAACTCCCTCTGGAACGGTGTGTCAGGCGGGTAGGCGTGACCGACGGTGACGGCCCGTTCTTGGTGCAGCCGGACCACCTCAGCAGCTATCACGCTGACCGCTTCCCGAACCCGTCCTCGGGTCGATGCCCAGTCGGCGCCGCCCATGCGCGACAAGCGAGGAGTCTCTCCCCCCGTGTATGGCTGGACCGCGGCAAGCTGGTCGGTTGGCACGTAGATGCGGTCATGGCCGGCATATGCGATGCGCAGGTAGTCGCGCTGCACGCCGGCCACAGTCTGAGTCTCCAATCCTTCGAACCGCCCGATGCCGTGGTGGTGATGCACCACGAACGCACCCGGTTCAAGATCCCGATAGCCGTCCGCCTGGGGCTGGGCGTGCGATGTCGCACGGCGGTGCGAACGGCGCCTTCCGGCAACGGCCCCTTCGCCTAGCACCGCTACCCCGATCTGAGGCAAGACGAAACCGGAGTGGACTCCAACGGCGATGACAACCGAGCCCGGCTCCTGCAACGCCTCGACCCGCGGCAAAGCCAGACCCTCCTCCCCCAGCAGGCGGGCCACCCGGTCGGCGGCTGGAACCCCGTCCATGGCCACGACCACGTCAGTTCCCTTGCCGATGAGTTTCCCCAACCCTTTGGCCACCGACTCGGCGTTACCG
>JAOTWH010000090.1 GCA_029863035.1 Acidimicrobiia bacterium
GAGATGATCGCGGCCCTCGCCAAGCTCAAGTCATACCTCGACTACGGGACGTTCCAGCCCATACAGATCGCCTCGATCATCGCTCTCAATGAGTGCGACGACTATCCAGATCACGTTTCGGGTGTCTACCGCAAGCGACGTGACGTGTTGGTGGACGGGCTCAACCGAGCAGGCTGGAAGATGGCGCCTCCGCAGGGGACCATGTTCGTCTGGGCTGAGATCCCCGGCCCCTACGCCGATGCAGGATCGCTGGAGTTCGCCATCAAGCTGATGCGCGAGGCCAAGGTGGCGGTCAGCCCGGGAATCGGATTCGGCCCCTCGGGAGACGGCTTCGTTCGATTCGCCCTAGTCGAGAACGAGAACCGGATCGCCCAGGCGGTCCGTGGGATCCGCTCCGCGCTCGATCTGCTGTAGCGATGGCGTTCCCTGATGGCACGGCCGACTTCAGGTCGGACACGGTGACCCAACCAACAGCGCAGATGCGAGCCGCGATGGCCGCGGCTGTGGTGGGGGACGACGCATACGGCGAGGATCCAACCGTCAACCGCTTGGAGGAGGAGTCGGCGGCCGCCGTTGGCAAAGCTGCGGCTCTGTTCGTTCCGTCCGGCACGATGGCGAATCAGCTGGCTCTGTGGACTCTCACCGATCGAGGTGACGACGTCTTGTGCAGCGGCCGAGCCCATATTCGCAATGCCGAGATGGGAGCTGGTGCGGCGCTCAGTGGCGTTGGGTTTCGCCCCGCCGGCGACCAATTCGGCCTGATAACGAGCTCGGATGTCCAATCTGCGCTGGCCGAGGCGGGGACGCTCCTCCCACCGCTTGGGCTATTGGCATTTGAGAACACCCATTATTTCTCGGGCGGCACGGTGCTTCCCCATGAGCTCGTTGCCGATGCTGCGAAAGCAGCCAGAGACCATGACGTCGCCGTCTACATCGACGGTGCCCGGTTGTGGAACGCCGTTGTGGCGAGCGGTGTCGACGGTTCGGTCCATGTGGAGCCCGCCGATGCCATCTCGTTCTGCTTTTCCAAAGGATTGGGAGCGCCAGTGGGGTCGGTGCTGTGCGCCAGCAGCGAGCTCATCTCGCGGGCCAGGGTGCAACGCAAGCGGCTGGGAGGTGGCATGCGCCAGGCTGGCATATTGGCAGCCGCGGCTCGGATCGCATTGGCGGATTGGGAACGCCTGGCTGACGACCATGTGCTGGCGAGGCGCCTCGGCGAATCAATCGCCGAGCGATTCCCAGACGCAGTTGATCTTGCAGCGGTCACAACCAACATGGTGATGGTGACCGAGGGGCAGTTGCCGTTCGAGCCAGGCGCGTTGATGGAAACCTTGGCATCAAATGGCCTGAAAGTTGGCTACGTAGCGACCGGCGTGCTTCGCTTCACCATCCATCGCGATGTGGATACCCGCGATGTCGATCGGGTACTGGCCGTGATCGACTCCATGGCATCCGCCGGGTAACGCTGCGGGACCAGGCGGGGTCGGAAGCGTATGGGTTTTGCCGTCCTCTTTCCCGGCCAAGGGAGTCAGTCCGTTGGCATGGGCGCCGATCTCTTCGATGCACGCCCCGATCTACTTGGTGAACGATGCGACGATGCGTTGGGGTGGTCCTTGCGCGACCTCTGTCTCGATGGACCGCCCGATCAGCTAACCCGCACCGATCGTGCCCAACCAGCTCTGTTCGCTCTGTCGTTTGCGCTGTGGGATTCGCTCCGGGCGGAGGGGCTTCCGTTACCGCAGAGCGGTGCCGGCCACTCGCTCGGTGAGTACAGCGCGTTGGCTGCGGCGGGAGCTTTCTCTTTCGACGATGGATTACGGCTGGTCGCCGCTCGGGGAGCCGTGATGGCGCTCGCAGCCGATGCCGAGCCGTCAGGCATGGCGGCGCTGCTTGGTGCGGAGGTCGACCAAGCCGAGGCTGTGGCCGAGAAGCGACGCGGCGAGGGCGGCCGTCTGTGGGTCGCCAACATCAACGCTCCTGGACAGGTGGTGGTCGCCGGCGCCGCGGCCGACATCGACTGGCTGGCGGAACAGGCAGAACGCCTCGAACTGAGAAGGGTTATCCGCCTCGATGTGGCCGGAGCGTTTCACTCCCCGATGATGGAAACTGCCGCGGGTCAACTTGGCACGGCATTGGCAGAGGTCGAGATGTCCGAGTTGCTGTTCCCGGTTTGGGCCAACGCCACCGCCCGCCCGCATGGTTCGAACGTCGCCGAGTCTTTGGTGGCCCAACTCACCTCGCCGGTGCTGTTCGCCGACAGCTTGTCATCGATGGCCGACGGAGATGTCGACCTGATGGTTCACATTGGTCCGGGCGACGTGACGGTCGGCATGGCAAAGCGCTCAACCGAACTATCCGCCATATCGGTGAGCACGCTGGCAGATATGGGGCCGGCCCTGGCTCGAGTCGCTAGTTCCATAGAATGATGTGAAAGAAGGGGAAGCCATGCGTCACGCCATGATCACGGGCTGGGGCAAATACGTGCCACCGGCCGTGCTTGCCAACAGCGACCTCGAACGGGTCACGGAAACAACTGATGAGTGGATCACGACCCGCACCGGGATAAAGGAGCGGCGGGTGAGCCACGTCAAGCAATCCGACATGGCCATGGTCGCTGGCGCCCGCGCTATCGCCGCCGCCGGTTTAGAGCCGACCGAGATCGGCCTCATCCTCAACGCAACTTGCAGCCCCGATCGGCTGATCCCAGCTTCAGGTTCTGTGATCCAGGACAAGTTGGGGGCCACCAACGCCAGCGCCCTCGACATCAACGCCGCTTGCTCGGGCTTCATATACGCCCTGACCGTTGGCGACCAGATGATCAAGGGAGGTGCCTTTGACAAGGTTCTTGTGATCGGCGCCGAGAAGCTAACGCCATGGCTCGACTTCACCGATCGGGCGACGGCCGTGCTGTTCGGCGACGGCGCGGGAGCCGTCGTACTCGAGGCCACCGAGGAAGAGGTTGGTCTGATGAGCTTCGAGCTGGGTTCCGACGGGAGCCAGGCCGACATCCTGTGCGTAACCCACAGCGCAAGCGAGGAACCTGCTCAGCACGGCCATCTGCCGTTGCTGCGAATGGATGGACCCGAGGTCTTCCGCCGCGCCGTGGTCGCTATGGGTGACGCTTCGGTGCGGGTAGTCGAAGAAGCCGGGCTTACCTTGGACGATGTCGATCTACTGATCCCTCATCAAGCGAACGTGAGGATCATCGATGCCACGGCGCGTCGCCTCAAGCTCAATCCAGAGCAGGTCTTTATCAACATCGCCTCTTACGGCAACACCTCTGCCGCCACCATTCCTATCGCCCTCACCGAAGCGCTCGAGGAGGGCCGCATCCAGCCGGGGGCCAACCTCGTTTTCGCCGCGTTCGGTGGAGGGCTCACCTGGGGAGCGGGAGTAGTGCGATGGGGCCAACGAATCACACCGATCGCACAGAGCGATGTGACCCTCCCAGATACCGATGCCACCGCTCTCGAACTGCTCCAGCCGAATATCGACGCCTATGGGACGGGCATCGAGTCCTGATGCAGCGCGTTGCTCTTGTAACTGGGGGCTCACGAGGTATCGGCCGCGCCATTTCGGTGGCCTTGGGCGAAGCTGGTAACCGGGTGGTGATCAACTACGCCTCGAATGTCGAAGCGGCGGAGGAAACCGCCAAGGCCGTCGAAGCGGCCGGAGGCGAAGCGATGATCGTCGCTGCCGATGTCGGCGACGCCGCCGCCGTCGATGACCTGTTCGAACAGGTCGCAGCTGGGTTCGGACCGGTCGAGATCTTGGTCAACAACGCCGGCATCACTCGCGATGGGCTGCTGCTTCGCATGTCGCAAGAGAATTGGGACGAGGTGTTGCGCGTCGACCTCACCTCCGTGTTCCTTTGCACCAAAGCCGCGATGCGGGCGATGGTCAAGGCGCGCTGGGGAAGGATCATCACGATCTCGTCGGTGGCAGGACTCACCGGCAACGCCGGACAAGCGAACTACGCTGCCGCCAAGGCGGGGGCGATCGGGTTCACCAAGGCGATTTCCAAAGAGGTGGGATCTCGCTCTATCACGGCCAACGTCATCGCGCCAGGGTTCATAGAGACCGACCTGACTGCTCCCCTGGCCGGCGCCCTGAGGAATCAGGCGGCAGAGTTGACCTCGGTTGGACGACTTGGCAGCGCCCAAGAAGTGGCAAGCGTCGTGGGCTATCTTGCATCCGAGCAGGCTTCCTACGTGACCGGGCAAGTTATTCGAGTCGACGGGGGCATGGTTCTGTGAAAAGGAGAGCAAATGGATAAAGCTGAGATCGAGGCGAAGATGACCGACCTCCTCGTAGAGGAATTGGGGTTGGATCGCGACAAGGTGACGCCAGCGGCACGATTTGAGGAGGACCTCGAAGTGGACTCGCTCGGTGTGGTGGAGCTGCTGATGGCTCTGGAAGACACGTTCGGTGTCAAGATCCCCGACGAAGAGGCCGAGAAGATCGGAACCGTTCAGGAGGCACTGGATACCGTGGCTGGCAAGCTGGGCGCGTAGCCATGAGGCGTCGAGTCGTCGTCACGGGCCTGGGGGCGGTTACTCCCATCGGGTTGGATGTCGACTCCACTTGGAAGTCCGCTCTGAGCGGGGTGTCTGGCATCGGCCAGATCACGGCGTTCGACGCGAGCGCTTTTGAGACGCGCATCGCCGGCGAGATCCCCGATTTCGACCCCGAGTCCTACCTACCGAAGCGAGAAGCGCGTCGCATGGACCGTTACGACCAGCTCTTTTGGGCTGCCTCTGCCCAGGCTCTCGAGGACTCGGGAGTGAGTTTCGAGGAAGGAAGCGACGAGGCTTTTCGGGCCGGCGTCGTGGTTGGATCCGGCATCGGGGGCATGTTCTCGTTCCAGGATGGCGTAGACACGATGCGCCAGCGGGGGCCAGATCGTGTCAGCCCCTTCGCCATCACCCAGATCATCTCCAATATGGCAGGTGGATTGGTGTCCATCAGCTTCAATCTGTTCGGTCCCAACACCGCCACGGTGACCGCTTGCGCCGCCTCCGCCAACGCCATCGGCGATGCGGCCGAGATCATTAGGCGCGGTGCGGCAGACGTCATGGTGGCCGGGGGAGCCGAAGCCCCGGTTTGCGAGTTCGCTCTGGCCGGGTTCTCGAACGCTAAGGCGCTCAGCACTCGCAACGATGACCCCAAGGGTGCCAGCAGGCCGTTCGACGCCACCCGCGACGGCTTCATCATGTCGGAGGGTGCTGCAGTTCTGATCCTCGAGGAAAGGGAGCGCGCTGTGGAGAGGGGCGCTCACATCTACGGCGAGTTCCTTGGCTACGGGATGTCGGCTGACGGGTTCCACGTCACCTTGCCCCGTCCTGGGGGGATGGGCGCCGCGATGGCCATGAAGAACGCGCTGGCCGATGCTGCGTTAGAGCCCAACCAGATCGCCTACGTCAACGCACACGGCACCTCAACCAAAGCCAACGACACCACCGAAACCGCTGCGATAAAGACGGCGCTGGGAGACCATGCGACGGCCGTGCCCATCTCCTCCACCAAGTCGATGACCGGACACCTGTTGGGCGGCGCCGGGGCGATCGAGGCGATCATGTGCCTGCTGGCGATGCGAGACAGCGTCATACCCCCCACGATCAACTACTCAACGCCGGATCCCGAGTGCGATCTTGACTACGTGCCGAACGAAGCGAGGACGGTCCAAGTAGACGCGGCCATGAGCAACTCGTTCGGATTCGGCGGACACAACGTCTCACTGATCTTCGGCAAGGCTTAGATCTCGCCTTCCGATGGCCCGGGGTCGGTCTCGCATCCAAGCGTCGGTTGATCTCGTTCCCTCCGCTGGAACTCGCGCCACTCGCTCAGTGATCGGATAACCAGGACCGTGACTACGGCGGTGCCAATGAACGCCAGTAGGCCCCCGGTGATGGCGAAGCCGATCTCCCGCCCCAGACAACCGGTGATGGGAGCATCGGCGTCAGCAGGAACGCACGAGACCCTTGCGAAGTTACGTCCGATGAAGGCGCCGGCGGCCGTCGCTACAAGTACCGGAATGGCGAACCAGGGGTTGGGATACCGCTTCATTTGGGTCTGCCGTCGGCATCGATGCCACCAGCTTCGAGGATCTCGGTTGGCGTCAGCTGGGGTGGGATGCGATATCCCGGAGCTCTGAGCGGTGTCAACGGTGTAACTGCGACCTTCAGTTCGCGTCGCCAGGCGAGAGCGGTCAGTACGAACCCCCACACGGCGACCGACATACCGCCGCCCCATCCCGATGCGATAGTTGCCGCGATTGCGACGAGGGGTAAACCGACCCGAATCGCCCACAGGGCGACGGATGATGCCCGTGCCAGCATGGCGCCTGCCCCCAAACCTGCACCGGCCGCTACCCAATGAGCCGGACGTTGGACGGTTGGCGAGGCGATACCCATCAGCGCAGGGGCTGCGATCAGACCAACGAGCAGCGCTGCTGCTGGGGGCGACGGTCTGTCTGCCGCAGGCGGCCGCGGTCGTCGAGCTGTCGTCCCCATCGATACCAGGGATGCCACGGCTGTGAGGCTGGCCAACGCCGCTACCACGGTAAGGGCACTGTTGGCAACACTGGCCGCGATGACGACCTGGCTGACGCCAACGGCGACGCCGGTAAGGCGGGACCAGCGCCCCGAGGCCAACAGCAGCCCGGCCACGGCGACCAGGGCCAACAAGAGCAGTCCCACTCCAGCCATGAATCCTGAAGCCGTGCCGAAGGGATCCCTGCCCGCGCTGAGGATGACCGTCCAGAGGACGGATGAAACGACGAGCGTGCCGGATGCCAGGGCGGGAAGGAATGCCACCAGGGAAGTATCGCGTGGTTGCCCTATTGCTGCGGGCGGGTGTCGATGAGCCCTGGCACTATCTGGTTGCCGATCTCGAGGAAATAGCGGTAGACATCCACATCGAGAGTGGTGAAGTCGAATTCGAAAGTGTCTCCCTTGGCAAGCAGCGGGCTTTCGAACAAGCCCCGGGTGCGAGAGACGATGATGTATTCGCGGTCGTCGGTGTTTTCCCAACGGACGATCTGGAATTCGTCGAGGTCAAGGTCGACAACCGCAGGCTGGAAGGCACCATTCGAGATATCGATCTTGAAGAGACCCTCCGGCAGGGGAATGGTCGTCGTGGTGGTGGCGGGACGGCGATCTGCGGCGAGGGCCTCGGGGGACGGCCCAGAACCGCAAGCAGCGGTAAGGATCACGCCTCCCAGGACCAAGACGAACAAACCCGCACCGCTTCTTGCCAATCGAGCCTCCTCGGGCGCGGAGGCTAGCGCATAGGCAATCGCAGGATTGGTGAATGTCCTGTGTTCGGGTGGCAGCCGAGTACGGTTCGATGGTGCGCGAGCCGATCCTTCACGTGGACATGGACGCATTCTTCGTCGAGGTGGAGCGTCTAGCCAACCCGTCGCTGGTTGGGGTCCCGGTTCTGGTGGGTGGCATTTCGGGACGATCGGTGGTGGCAGCTGCCAGCTACGAGGCTCGCCGACACGGGGTGCGATCGGCAATGCCGATGGGTGTAGCACGAAGTCGCTGCCCGATGGCGGTCGTGGTGCCTCCGGACCACTCGAAATACCGTGCTGCATCCCGCCACGTCTTTGAGATCCTGAGATCGTTCACGCCCCGAGTCGAGGGGATCAGCATCGACGAGGGGTTCTTGGATGTCAGTGGGTTGCGCCTCCACTACGACGACGGAGCCCAGGTAGGAGCCGCTATCCGGGATCGATTGGCGACCGAGGCTCAGCTGCCGGCATCGGTCGGGGTGGCGACCACCAAGCTGATCGCCAAACTGGCAAGCGAGGCCGCCAAACCAAATGGCTTGTTGGTGGTTCCGGCTGGCCATGAGCTCGAGTTCCTTCACCCCCTGCCGGTGCGAGCACTTTGGGGGGTGGGGGAAGCAACATACGCGTCCCTGGAGACCTTGGGCGTCGCATCCGTCGGCGACCTGGCTGCACTACCGAAACCGGCGGCGGTTCGAAGATTGGGGGAATCCGTTGGCTCTCACCTGTGGGAACTGGCATGGGCAAGGGATCCTCGCCCGGTCACGCCAGGCGAGGGAGCCAAGTCGATCTCGGTGGAGGAGACATACGAGCACGATCTGAGTGGTGCTACCGACGTCGACGAGGAGATGTTCCGGCACTGCGACCGCCTGGCTCGCCGCTTGCGCCAAGCCCAGGTAGCGGCCCGAACGGTAAGTCTGAAGGTCCGGTTCTCCGATTTCGAGACCATCGTTCGCAGTCACACCGTCGAGGCTCCCATCGATACAACCAAG
>JAOTWH010000091.1 GCA_029863035.1 Acidimicrobiia bacterium
AGGTGGAGCTCAAGGAACTAGACGAGGACGCATACCGCACCGCGGAATCTTTGGGCATCGACATCAGCCGCCCCGAACGCACCGAGGCTTAGAGAAGACTCCTAGAGGAGACCAATGGAACAGCTTTTTGACGAACTGAAGATCGGACTCGCCACGGTCGACCAGGTGCACGCTTGGTCGCACGGAGAGGTGAAGAAGCCAGAAACCATCAACTACCGGACGCTCAAGCCGGAGAAGGATGGCCTCTTCGATGAGCGGATTTTCGGACCGACCCGCGATTGGGAGTGCTACTGCGGTAAGTACAAGCGGGTGCGGTTCCGTGGCGTGATCTGTGAACGTTGCGGCGTCGAGGTAACCCGCTCCAAGGTTCGTCGTGAGCGCATGGCCCACATCGAGCTGGCTGCTCCCGTTACTCACATCTGGTACTTCAAGGGTGTCCCGAGTCGCCTCGGCTACCTACTCGACATGTCGCCCAAGGACCTGGAGAAGATCATCTACTTCGCCGCTTACCTCATCACCCACGTCGACGATGACAAGCGCCAGAAGGAACTCCCCGGACTCGAGGAGGGAATGACCGCCGAGCTCGAGATCATCAGCAAGGAGTTCGACGACTGGAAGGTCGATCGCGAGGAGCGCTTGGCCGCTGAGCTCAAGGACATGGAAGAGGCCGACGCCAAGAAACCAGAGCTCAACGCTCACAAGAAGGAAGTCGACCGCGAGATCAAAGACCGCGAAGAGCGCTCCACCTTCGAGCAGGAGCTGGTGAAGGAAGCCTTCGACGTTTTCAAGACGATGAAGCCCAAGGGCCTTGTCGAGTCGGAACAACTGTGGCGCGAGATATATGACCGCTACGGCGACTTCTACGAAGGGGGCATGGGTGCCGAGGCCATCTCCGACCTGGTCGCCCGCATGGATCTCGATGCCGAGATGAAGAAGTTGAAAGAGGACCTCGACGCCAAATCGGCACAGGCTCGTCAGCGTGCCACCAAGCGCCTCAAGGTGGTCAGTCCCTTCGCGGAAGGTCGCAACTCCCCGACGGCCATGATCCTGCAAGCGGTGCCCGTCATTCCGCCCGACCTGCGCCCCATGGTGCAGCTCGACGGTGGCCGGTTCGCTACCTCAGACCTGAACGACCTCTATCGACGGGTCATCAACCGCAACAATCGCCTCAAGAGGCTGTTGGACCTCGGCGCCCCAGAGATCATCGTCAACAACGAGAAGCGCATGCTTCAGGAGGCCGTTGACGCTCTGTTCGATAACGGCCGGCGCGGCCGCGCCGTGACCGGGCCGGGCAACCGTCCACTCAAGTCCCTGTCCGACATGCTCAAGGGCAAGCAAGGTCGATTCCGCCAGAACCTGTTGGGC
Organism: Acidimicrobiia bacterium; assembly: GCA_029863035.1. The sequence goes on from JAOTWH010000091.1 coordinate 1,366, forward strand.
AAGCGAGTCGACTACTCGGGTCGTTCGGTGATCGTCGTCGGTCCCCAGCTCAAACTGCACCAGTGCGGACTGCCCAAGGCCATGGCGCTCGAGCTCTTCAAGCCTTTCGTAATGAAGCGCCTGGTCGACAAGGACCTGGCTCAGAACATCAAGGCCGCCAAACGGATGGTGGAGCGCCATCGCCCACAGGTGTGGGACATTCTGGGCGAAGTGATCCAGGAGCACCCGGTGCTGTTGAACCGCGCTCCCACGCTGCACAGGCTTGGGATCCAGGCGTTCGAGCCCGTCTTGGTTGAGGGCAAGGCCATTCAGATCCACCCGCTGGTTTGCGAAGCATTCAACGCCGACTTCGACGGCGACCAGATGGCTGTGCACCTGCCGCTCTCAGCCGAGGCCCAGGCCGAGGCCAGAATCCTGATGCTTTCCACCAACAACGTGTTGTCGCCGGCATCGGGCCGCCCCATCGTCACCCCAAGCCAGGACATGATCATCGGGATCTTCTACCTGTCCGAGCAGGTCGATGAGGCTGAGGGCGAGGGTCGCTACTTCAGTGACGTGGACGAGGCGCTGATGGCTTACGACCTGCGGGAGATAAGCCTGCACGCCAACATCAAGGTGCGCCTGGGCGACCTGGTCGGAGATCCACAGAAGCATCCACTGGTCAAGGAAGAGCTAGAGGAGCTCATCACGCCCGAGCCGCTGGACGGATCGGCGCTGACCGAGACGACGGTGGGCAGGATCATGTTGAACCAGGCTTTCCCGGCCGACTTCCCATACATCAACGCTCCCGTCTACAAATCGGATGTACGCACTTTGATCGAGGAGGTCATTCGCCACTACGACAAGTCGGTGGTGGGAGCAACTCTCGACAACATCAAGGACCTCGGCTTCAAGTTCGCCACCAGGGCCGGCCTCACCATCGGATTGAGCGATGTGAAGACCCCGCCCGAAAAGGAGCAGATCCTCGAGGAGTACGAGGTCCGCGCTGCCAAGGTGGAAGACCTCTACCAGAAGGGCGTTATCACCGACGACGAGCGTCGCCAAGAGCTCATCGAGATCTGGACCGAGGCGACCGACACGGTTAAGGACGCTATGGAGGTCACTCTCAAAGAGGACAAGTTCAACCCGATCGACATGATGGTTCGCTCCGGAGCGCGTGGCAATGTGATGCAGGTGCGTCAGATCGCCGGTATGCGTGGCCTGGTCGCCAACCCACGTGGTGACATCATTCCCCGACCGATCAAGGCCAACTTCCGCGAAGGCCTGTCGGTTCTGGAGTACTTCATCTCTACTCACGGTGCCCGCAAGGGCCTTGCCGACACCGCCCTGCGTACAGCAGACTCGGGATACCTCACCAGACGGCTGGTGGACGTGAGCCAGGAAGTCATCGTGAAGGCCGAGGACTGCGAAACCGATCGTGGCATCACCATCGAGATCCGCGACTCCGGCGGTGAAGTCATCCGAAACATGCGGAGCCGCATATTCGGGCGCTATCTGGCCGACGACGTCAAGATCGAACGCAAGATGGTCGAGACGACCGAAGGCGTCAAGCTACGGCGTGGTCAGCTGCTTGGTCGTAAGGAGCTTCAAGCATTGGAGGGCGCCAAGGGCGTCAACGATGTCAGGGTGCGTTCGGTTCTCACTTGCGACGAGCGACACGGCATCTGCGGCACTTGCTACGGCATGAGCCTCGCGATGGGCCGCGCTGTTGAGATCGGTGAGGCTGTGGGAATCGTCGCCGCCCAGTCCATCGGCGAGCCTGGTACCCAGCTCACGATGCGTACTTTCCACACAGGTGGCGTTGCCGGAGAAGACATCACCCACGGACTGCCCCGCGTCACCGAGCTGTTCGAAGCACGTTCCCCCAAGGGCAAAGCCATTCTCTCCGAGCATGGCGGAACCGTCAAGATCGTCGAGGACGAAGCGGGTCGCCGCATCGTGGTGAAGGGCAAGGACGAGGAGTGGGAGTACCCGCTGCCCCGTCGTGCCCGTTTGCGGGTGAGCAACAACGCTTCCATCGTGCCAGGTACCCAGCTCACTGAGGGTCCGCTCGATCCCAAGGAAGTGCTCGAAATCCAGGGTGTTCGTGCTGCTCAGAAGTACCTGGTTGACCAGGTACAGGAGGTGTATCGCTCCCAGGGTGTCGATATCCACGACAAGCACATCGAGATGGTCGTGCGCCAGATGCTGCGCAAGGTGCGGGTGGTCGCCCCTGGCGACTCCGAGTACCTGCCAGCCGAACTAGTCGACGATCGCGACTTCCGCGAGGTCAACCAGGAGCTGGTCGCCAAGAAGAAGACGCCGGCGGAGGGTCGCCCTGAGCTGATGGGCATCACCAAGGCTTCCCTTGCGACCGAGTCGTGGCTGTCTGCTGCATCATTCCAGGAAACAACCCGAGTGCTCACCGAGGCAGCGCTTCAGGGCAAGTCGGACTTCCTGCGTGGGCTCAAGGAGAACGTCATCATCGGCAAGTTGATCCCGGCCGGCACCGGCGCCGACGCCTACCAGGGCATCGAGCCTCATTTGCCAGGCGCGACAGTGGTCACGGCACTTGGCTTCGGCGAAGGCGGCGACGACGATGACGCTTTGCCTGCCAACCCCGCCGAGTGGTTGGCATCGCTCGGAGCCTCCGAAGGCGAAGACGCGGAGTAAGAGAGTCACTTCCCCCTCAGGGGGAAGTCCCCCGAGCGAAGCGAGGGGGGATGGGGGTGGGAGCGACCACCTCGAGCTCATCTTCCCCACCCTCCCCCTAACCCCCTCCCTGAGGGAGGGGGAATCCAACCGCGAAATCCCGACGACATCAAACCGCGTCCCTGGGGGTGCGCACACTTACGCTCCAGCTCGTGCCCACCACCGTTCCCAAGCTGCGCAAGGCGATCAAGGCCAACCCCCCTGATCTGTCGGTGGAGCGAAGGCTGTGGGCAGAGGGCAACAGCATCGTCGTTGGAGCGGACGAGGTGGGAAGGGGGTCGTGGGCTGGCCCCATCAGCGTCGGTGTCGCAGTGGTCCCCAAGGACCGCAGGGTCAACAAGGTGCGAGATTCCAAGATGCTCACCGAGCCTGAGCGCGAGGCGATGTTCGGTCGGATATCGAAGTGGTGCGAAGCTTGGGCGGTGGGACACGCCAGCCCCGCCGAGTGCGACGAGTTCGGAATGTCGGTGGCGCAGAAGCTGGCCGCCAGCCGTGCGCTCGCGGCGCTTGGCGTTTCGCCGGACGCCATTGTCATAGATGGCAACTGGGATTTCGTTGGTGGGGCCACCGAACGAATCGTCAAAGGTGACGCTGTCTGCTTGTCCATCTCGGCAGCATCGATCTTGGCCAAGGTCACCAGGGACCGAATGATGCGGACCCATGCCGAGGACTATCCGTGGTGGGGCTTCGATTCCAACAAGGGTTATCCGGACCCTCGCCACCAGGCCGCTCTTGCGGCTCTTGGGCCGAGCGCCATCCATCGCCGCAGTTGGGCGTTTATGGATAACTTGGCGTGGACTGGCGTGGCCCGATACCACCGGCCCGACCCTCAGGGAGTGCTTTTCGACTAGAGGAGCGTGGGCCCGCAGGTCGCGAAAGCTTGCCGGGCCGCATTGCCTGCTACCGGGGCCTGTCCTATAATCCCTGGCCGTGGTTCTCCACTACTAAACCCCTCTCGGTAGGGGCTTTCGCGGCGCGACCCTGACGCGAAAAGCCTGAGAGCAAGGGTCAAATCCAAGGGTCGGCGAGTCGAGCGAGTCTTCGGACATGCCCGAGTCGCCGACTTTCGCGTGTGGAGAATCCCGGCGGCCGAGTGGCCGCTTGTAAAGGAGATAACGACGTGCCGACGATCCAACAACTGGTGAGGCAAGGGCGGAAGCCCAAGCAAACCAAAGAGAAGACGCCGGGCCTGGCGGGTTCGCCACAGCGCCGCGGTGTCTGCACGCGCGTATACACCGTTACTCCCAAGAAGCCCAACTCGGCACTTCGCAAGGTATGTCGTGTACGCCTTACCTCTGGTATGGAGGTCACTGCCTACATTCCAGGTGAGGGTCACAATCTGCAGGAGCACAGCATCGTGCTCATCCGGGGAGGTCGAGTTCGAGACCTCCCCGGAGTTCGTTACAAGGTCATCCGAGGAGTCCTCGATGCGGCGGGCGTAGACGCGCGCAAGCAGAGCCGGTCCCAGTACGGGTCGAGGAAGGGCTAGCGATGCGCCGCGCTCCCGCTGCCATCCGCAAGGTCGAGCCCGATCCGGTGTTCCGTTCGGTGCTGGTTTCCCAGGTCGTCAACTGCGTGCTGTTGGACGGCAAGAAGGAAGTGGCTCGCAAGATCGTTTATGGAGCCATGGAGCTCGTCGAGAAGCGAACGAAGTCCGATCCTCTCAACATCCTCAAGCACGCAATCGATAACCTCAAGCCGCAAGTCGAAGTGCGGTCGCGCCGAGTGGGTGGGTCTTCCTATCAGGTTCCGGTCGAGGTTCGGCCCCGTCGTCAGAACACCCTGGCGGTCCGCTGGCTGGTCCAGTACGCCAAGCGCCGCCCCGAGAAGCTGATGTCGGAGCGCCTGGCCAACGAGATCCTTGACGCCTCGAACAGCGCCGGCGCCGCCATGAAGCGGCGCGAAGACATCCTGAAGATGGCCGAGTCCAACAAGGCCTTCGCCCACTACCGCTGGTAGAGATCCAATGAGCAGTGACCTGACGCATTTGCGCGAATACCCCCTGAGCCGCACCCGCAACATCGGGATCATGGCTCACATCGACGCGGGCAAGACCACCACTACCGAGCGGATCCTCTTCTACACGGGCCGCACCTACAAGATGGGAGAGGTCCACGAGGGTGGCGCCGTCATGGACTGGATGGAGCAAGAGCAAGAGCGCGGCATCACCATCACCTCTGCCGCCACTACGACCTTTTGGAAAGACCACTGGATCAACATCATCGACACCCCCGGTCACGTCGACTTCACGGTCGAGGTGGAGCGCAGTCTCCGAGTGCTCGACGGAGCAGTGGCCGTGTTCGATGCCGTTGCCGGTGTCGAGCCTCAGTCGGAGACTGTGTGGCGCCAGGCCGATCGCTACGAAGTGCCCCGCATCGCATTTATCAACAAGATGGACCGCATCGGAGCCGACTTCCTCGCCTCGGTCCAGTCGATGACAGACCGTCTCGGCGCACGCCCGGTTCCGATCCAGATTCCGATTGGTGCCGAGGGCGATTTCGTTGGCGTGGTTGACCTGGTTGAGATGAAAGCGCACATCTGGGCGGCCGACGACGGTTCGGTATGGAATACCGTCGAGATCCCAGCCGAAATGATGGATTCCGCCAACGAATGGCGCGGCAAGATGATCGAGGCCTGCGCCGACGTCGACGACAAGCTGCTCGAGAAGTACCTCGAGGAACTTGACATCACTCCCGATGAGGTGCGCTCTGCCGTGCGGGCGGCCACCCTCCAGCAAGTGTTCGTGCCTGTGCTGTGCGGCTCGGCCTTCAAGAACAAGGGCGTCCAGCCGCTGCTTGATGCCGTAATCGACTACCTCCCCTCTCCGGTGGACCTTCCGCCGATTCAAGGTTTCAGTCCGAAGAACCACGACGAGGCGATGGACCGGCGTCCTGCTGATGACGAGCCTTTCTCGGCTCTGGCTTTCAAGATCATGAGCGACCCCCACGTTGGCAAGCTCACCTACTTCAGGGTCTACTCGGGCCGCGCCTCCAAGGGCGACGCAGTCCTCAACTCCACGACGAACAAGACAGAACGCATCGGTCGGCTATTGCGCATGCACGCCAACCATCGCGAGGACATCGATGACATCTTCACCGGGGACATCGTTGCCGCTGTGGGGCTCAAGAACGCCAGCACCGGAGACACTCTGAGTGACGCCAAGAACGCGATTCAGCTGGAGGCGATGACATTCCCGGCTCCGGTGATCGCGGTCGCCATAGAGCCCAAGACCAAGATCGACCAGGAGAAGCTGGGTGGCGCCCTGGCTCGACTCGCGGAAGAAGATCCGACCTTCTTGGTCCGCTCCGACGATGAGACCGGTCAAACCATCATCTCGGGCATGGGGGAGCTGCATCTCGAGGTGCTGGTCGATCGTCTGACGCGAGAGTTCAAGGTCGAGGCCAATGTTGGCCGCCCCCAGGTGGCATATCGCGAGACCATCAAGAAGGCGGTGGAGAAGGTCGAGGGCAAGTACGTCCGCCAGACCGGGGGCCGAGGCCAATACGGCCATGTTGTCATAAACCTGGAACCCACCGGCCCAGGAGGGGGTTACGAATTCATCGATGCCACAAAAGGGGGCAAGGTTCCCAAGGAGTACGTGTCCTCGGTGGACGCCGGCATCGAGGGGGCGCTGGACGCCGGGATCCTCGCCGGGTATCCGGTGGTCGATGTGCGAGCCATCTTGATCGACGGCTCCAGCCATGCCGTCGACTCTTCGGAAATGGCTTTCAAGATCGCAGGATCGATGGCGCTGCAAGCGGGAGCGAAGCGAGCCGGAATGGCCCTGCTCGAGCCGATGATGGAGATCGAGGTTGTGACGCCCGAGGAATACATGGGCGAAGTGATAGGCGATCTCAACTCCCGCAGGGGGAGGGTCGAATCGATGGAGCAGCGCGGCAACGCCCATGTTGTGGCTGCCCTGGCACCCCTGGCCCAGATGTTCGGCTACTCGACCGACCTAAGGTCGCTTTCGCAGGGTCGGGCCAACTACACGATGCAGTTCCACTCATACGAGCAAGTCCCGGCTTCCGTTGCAGAAGAGATCGTTTCTGCCACGACGGGCGAGTAAAGGAGAAGAAGGCCATGGCCAAGGAGAAGTTCGAGCGCAATAAGCCACACCTCAACGTAGGGACGATGGGTCACATCGACCATGGCAAAACAACGCTCACCGCGGCGATAACCAAGGTCCTGTCGGAAGGTAACC
>JAOTWH010000092.1 GCA_029863035.1 Acidimicrobiia bacterium
CACCTCGACGCAAAGTGGTGACACCTCAGGCGAGGTCACGCCCTGGTGGGCCAGGGTTAACGAATGTTCCTAGAGGGCGCGACCTCTGGTGGGCGCGTGTCGAGCGGAACGACAAGAACGCCCGCATCCGAACGTCGGTGACGCGTAGGCTCGGGTCAAGGCCCCTCTCCACCTGAGGGCGGCAGTGCGAACCAGGAGGTTTACCGTGACCGATCATGCCAATCTCGAGATATCCCGCGGCGGGTATGAGGCGTTCGCCAGCGGGGACCTGGCGACGGTGGGCGATCTCTTCTCGGACGACATCGTGTGGCACTCCGGCGGGAACAACATCCTGACCGGTGACTATGAAGGCAAGGAAGCCGTCCTCGGTTTCTTCGGCCGGCTGATGCAAGAGACTGAAGGCAGCTTCAAGAACGACATCCACGACATGCTCGCCAACGACGAGCACGGCGTCGCCCTCGTGACCGCGTCGGCGACCCGCGGCGGCAAGTCCTTCGAAGGCCGCGTCGTCCACGTCTTTCACATGAGCGATGAGAAGATGACCGAGTTCTGGTCGTTCCCCGAGGATCAGAGCCTGTTCGACGAGTTCTGGGCGTAGCCAGAACGCGGGCTCCCGCAGGCGTCTAGTCAATCGACCGAACGGCTAGCGGCACCAACCTCACAGCCCAGACCCCTCCGACCTCACGAGAGGCCACGCCCTGGTGTGACAGGGTTGACGAATGTTCCTGGAGCAGGCGGCTGACGGTCAATCCGTGAATAGGTCGATCGGATCGAGGATCACGCCGTGGACGCCTGTGACCTCGGTGCCCTCGTAGCAGACGACGAGCAGGCGAACGGGCGCCACTGGCCTCATAGGAAGGTCCATGGTGATCTCACCGTCGTCCGTAGGGGCTCCGACCTCCCAGTCCCCTGAAGCGAGTTTGATGAGTGCCTCCACATCTGGAGGCGGGAAGACGACGCGTGCGGTCCATAAGCCATCGGTACTCGACACCCTTGCTGTCAGGTACCAGTTGTCGTCGGTCGTAAGGTCGGCAACGTCGGTGATTCCCCAGACAGGGCCGATCTCCTCAACGGCGCCCAACCTCTCAACTTCGAAGAAGCCGAACCCCTCGGTCGTTACCTCGAGGTCAAGACGAGCGCTGGTTATCCGCCATGTGTTGACGGCCCCATCTCCGGAGGCAGTCACCACCGCATCCTCGAGCTGGAGAAAGTCATGTGCGAACGCGCTGACGAGCTCCTGCGGCGTCGCGTGGATGCCTTGATATAACGCGGCATATTGGGGTTCAGCAATACTCGCAGGCGCTGTAACCGACGAACTTGGTGGACCAGCTGCCGATCCGGACGAGGCAGGGTCAGCACTCTCTGCGCACGAAACGATCAGCAGGGCCGCCATGCACGCGACGGCCAACCCGACGATACGGGCAGTCACTCCATACCGACGGGGCGAACAGATACTCGACATGTGAACAGAATCGTGCGAGTGTGGCGAGGGGTGATAGAGGCGAAATCCTATTCAACTTCAGGCGAGGTCACGCCCCGGTGTGCCAGGGTTTGACAAATGTTCTTTGAGGACGGACTGGAGGCTTTGCCCTCAGCGTTGCTTAATCGTCGGGCCGTTCCTCCAGGATTACCACCGCGGTCTCAGCGGACCGGAGCGCCGCGTAGGCGTCCAGATTCTTGTCCAGTTCGCGCCACCGAGTCCACAGTCGTGACCGTTCCTCTCCCTCTGCGGTCCGTCCCCGGACCGTTCGTCGGCCGCCAGCGAGATCGACGCTGGCTTCGGGATGCGCTTGGAGATTGAGCCACCACGCCGGCTCGGCGTCAGCCCAGCCGTTCATCGCCATGGTGACCAGGTTCGGACCATCCTCGAAGTAGCCGAGGATCACGCTCCGCTCCTGGGCGGTGCGACGCCCGGTGGTCGTGAGACGCATCATGCCCCAGCGATCGGCCTTCGGACGCCGTAATCCGACGCGGCCACCGGTCACGCGGTACAAGCTCCGGTGCGTGGACCAGGCGAGGCGCACGAACCATCGCGGAGGAAGCCACGCTCGTTTCTTGTCTTCGGCTGGCATCGATCTCCCCCCTTTCCGTTGTTCACCGCACCATCACCCTGGAGGACCCAAGCGGCTAGAGAAGAAGGTCCCGACACTTCGCGCCGCCGACAAGGGAAGAACTCGACCTCAACGCCACCGTCGCGATAGCACCCCGTGGTGACAGCAGTCTTACCGAGCATGCACAAGGAAGCCGCCGACGTGCTTGCTGCTGCTATCGATAGCAACAGCTAGAACTGTGCAACATTTCTGCAACTTTGGTGCAAAGAGGACGCGGGTATCGGGCTGAGCGGAAGCCCGTCGATCAGCTGCAAACCCTTACGACGGCTGGTGAAACCTGAATCCAGAGCCAGTAGCGATTACCCAAGGACACCCCGTGACTACGGGGTTGCATATCCCCCAGTCAAGCGCGCTACCAAGCTGCGCCACAGCCCGTGCGGGAGATTCTATCCCTCGGTCGCCTGGTGACCCGAACCGGAGCGCACCACCTGTCGGAACGACACCACAGCAGCGCCGAACAAGATGGCGTAGGCCGTGAAGTACAGCCACAGCAGGCCAACGCCTACGGCACCGAGGACCCCGAATGTGCCCGAAAGCCCGAAGACGGACAGGTAGATGCCGAAGCCGAAGCTGGCGGCGAGAGCGACAACGGTGCCTACGGCCGCAGCTATCGAAGTCGAGGGGATGGGCCGAGGCGGCCCAAAGTGATACACCGCCAGCAGGTATAGATACACAACCCCGGCGGCGACCGGAAAACGCAACCAAGCCCACACCTGAGTTAGAACATCGATCCGAGTCAGCTTCTCGAAGAACTCTGCCACCGGCTCCGTGAGCACCAGCGCCACGATCAGGGCGACCAGGGCCAAACCTCCGGCCAGAGTCAACCCGATTGCGACCAAACGTCTGGTCCACGTGGTACGGCGTTCATCCATGTGGTCGATGCGGCGCAGCGCCTTTTGCAGCGCGTTCAAGCCCCGTGAGCCGCTGTAGACGGCTACCAGGGCGCTGACGATGATGATCCACCACTGCTGCCCATCGACGAGCTCGGCGGTGCGGGTGAGCAAGTCGATCATGAAGTCGGCTACTTCTGCAGGTGCCACCAAATCGAGGGCTTCCTTGGTACGAGCCAAACCCTCACCACTGGCGCCGACCAGCGACCCCGCTGCCGCGAAAGCGATCGCCAGAGGAACCGACGCCAGGAAGGCGTTGAAGGCGACCGCGGCCGCCATCAGCCCAGGATCGGCGTCCTGGAATCGCACCCAAAAGCGCCGTGAGATCTGCCACAGGTGCATCGGGTCGATCGAGATGTTCACGCGTTTGAGCCTACGTCGGGTGGCCGTCTCGATTGCGCGTCGGGCTTATGGCCAGATACCGCGCTGTTCGGCAGCGGCGCGGCAGCGTTGGATGGCTACGACCTGCGCCGCGGTGCGAAGGGTGGGCTTGGCCGGCTCCGGTTCTTGGGGGCGGACTTCCTTCCAGGCAGCGCGGTATTCGTCGAGCCCCTCGATGAGTGAGGCCCGGGTGGTCACGACAGATTCGGTTGCCTTGAACATCTTGGCCTTGAGCTTTTCATGCACCCTGGAAGCCTCCCAATGCTCGTTGGCCAGGTTCTGCACCCATTCGAAATAGCTGACCACCACTCCCCCGGCAGCGGTCAGCACGTCGGGCATCACCGGGATGCCGCGGTCGCACAGGATCTCGTCTGCCAGCGGAGTGGTTGGTCCGTTGGCTGCCTCGGCGATCAACTTAGCCTGGACCCGTGGAGCGTTCTCGGCGGTGATCTGGTTCTCCATGGCCGCCGGTATCAACAGGTCGCATGGAACCTCCAGCACCTCTTTGGGGCCCAAGGGCTTGGTGCCCGCCATGTCGATGACCGAACCTGTCTGGTCCTTGTGGGCCTCGACTCCGGCGATGTCGAGGCCGTTCGGTTCGAAGATGCCGCCTTTGGTGTCGCTCACCGCCACCACCTTGGCTCCAGCGTCGTGCAAGATGCGGGCGGCGTTGCGTCCAGCGTTGCCGAAGCCCTGGATAGCAACATCGAGCCCGTTGACCTGCGTGATGCCGGGCATCCCCCCGATCTCGAGGAAATGCTCAACGGCGAAGACGAGTCCTTGGGCAGTGGCGGCCGCTCTGCCTTCGGAACCTCCGATGTCGAGCGGCTTGCCGGTAACCACGCCGAGGTTGTTTTCGCCTGGGTGCATCATCGAATACGTATCGAATACCCAGGCCATCGTCTGAGCGTCGGTATAGAGGTCGGGCGCCGGCACGTCGGTGTGAGGACCGATCTCGTCGCCCAGAGCCGAGATGTAGCGCCGTGTGATGCGCTCCTTCTCCGCTTGCGACAGGGTCTGCGGATCGCACTGCACCCCGCCCTTCGCTCCCCCAAATGGGATCTCGAGCAGGGCGCACTTCCATGACATCCAGGTGGCGAGAGCCTTTATCTCATCTTCGTCTACATCGGGGTGGAAGCGGAATCCGCCCTTGCCCGGTCCCCTGATGCTGTCGTGCAGCACTCGATAGCCGGTGAAGACGTGGACGTAGCCATCGTCCATCTTCACCGGCAGGGTCACCCGGACGGTCTTCTCTGGTCGAAACAACCACTCGGCTATCCCTTTCCAACCGTTGAGGTTCTCTGTGAAAGGGACCGCAGCATCGAACTGTTGACGGGCGATGTGAAAAAGATTCAGGTCTTCAGGCATTTGGTTTGATCTCCTTGGTCTCTCTCATGCTTACCAACCAATCACAGCCGACCATAGAGCCATTCGACTCTCCGTCCGAATGTCTAACTGATCCATTGGATGAGCGCCACGATGCCCTGCACCAATCGGAGCCCCAGGTAGAGGCCAGCCGCGCCGATCAGAAGCCAGAAGTGCCACGGATAGCCGGCCTCGGTCTGGGGTGTGCTCATACCGGAGGAACTCCATGACGACGCCCCGAGAAGTGGCGATCTTTGCGGCGGGCATAAGCGATACGTCGTATCAACTCATGGCGCAGGTCCTGCGGCTGAACAACCGCATCCACCACCAGCTCCGAGCCTAACCGCATCAGGTCGACGTCCTTGGCGAACTCGTCGCGGCGCTCGGCTACGTAGGCGTCCCGTTCGTCCTCGGGCAACTCCTGGATCTTGTTGTAGAAGACGGCGTTGACTGCCGCCTCGGGACCCATCACAGCGATCTCTGCGGTCGGCAGCGCAAGCGTGGCGTCGGGCTTCAGCCCTGGGCCAGAGAAGGCGTACAGACCGGCTCCGTACGCCTTGCGCACGATCACCGATACTCGAGGCACCGTGGCCTCGGCTACGGCTGTGAGCATCTTGGCACCACTTCGGATGATTCCCTCTCGCTCAACCTTCGTGCCGATCATGAATCCGGGCACGTCGGCGAAGAAGACCAGTGGGATGTTGAAGGCATCGCACAACCAAATGAAGCGCGCCGCCTTGTCGGCGGAATCGACGAACAGGACTCCGCCCAGGTGGGCTGGTTGGGAAGCCACCACGCCGACTACTTCACCCTCCAGACGCCCAAAGCCAATGATCAGCTCACGGGCGAACAGCTCCTTTATCTCGAACAACTTGCCGCCATCGAGGAATCCGCCGAGAAGCTCCCGCATGTCGTAGCCGGCTCTCGGGTCGTCCGGCACCACCGAATCCAGGGCCACCTCGGCCGGCTGCTCCAGTTCGGCTCGGGGAGCGTCGTCGCGATAGCTGGCCGACATGAACGAGAAGTAGCTCTTGGCCCATGCGATCGCTTCTTCATCGCTCTGCACCAGGGCATCGCCGCATCCCGACACCTCGCAATGCATGCGGGCGCCACCCATCTCTTCGAGAGAAGTTCGCTCCCCGATGACCATCTCGGCCATGCGGGGAGAACCGAGGTACATGGACGCTCGCCCTTCCACCATCACCACTACATCGCAGAACGACGGGATATAGGCGCCGCCTGCCGCAGATGGACCGAACAGGCAACAGATCTGAGGGACCCGGCCCGATAGCTGCACCTGGGTGTAGAAGATACGACCTGCCCCGCGTCTCCCGGGAAACAGATCGACCTGGTCGGTGATGCGAGCCCCCGCCGAATCGACCAGATAGAAGACCGGCAACAGCTCTTCGTAGGCACCCTCCAGGGCTCGAATGATCTTCTCAACGGTTCTCGCCCCCCAGCTCCCCGCCTTGACTGTGGGGTCGTTGGCCACGATCACCACCGGACGGCCGTCGACGGTGGCTCGACCGGTCACCACACCGTCTGCGGCGAGGTCGTCCGCCGCGTTGTTGGCGAGCAAGCCATCCTCAACGAAGGAGTCGCCGTCGGTGAGCAGCGCTATCCGATCCCTTACGAACAGCTTGCCCTGCTCGGCGAGCTTGTGGTGATACTTCTCTGGACCGCCCTGGCGGGCACGCTCGTTAGCTTTGCCGAACCTGTCAGACACCAGCCGAACTCCTCGATCGACTTCTTGCGAAGAAGCGCAACGGTGTGCCGGTGAAGTCGAACTCGTCCCGCAGGCGCTTCTCCAGGAACCGAAGGTAGTCCTCTCCCAGCTGTCCGCTGCGCACAAACAGGACGATGGTGGGAGGCTCCACCCCGGCTTGCACCGCATAGATGATGCGAGCTCGCTTGCCTTTCCTGGCCGGAGAGGGTGTGGCTTCTTGCCACTTGCGGATGAGACGGTTGAGCGTGGGGGTGGGAATTCGGCGCTGGCGGTTCTCCAACACCATCTCGATGGCGGCCGGGAGCCGCTGCATGCGAGCACCGCTCAACGCGCTGAGACGCAGCACCGGCGCCCACGACAGGAAGGCCAGGCGATCCCCCAAGCCATCTTCGGTGTTCAATCGCTCGTCGGTGGTCACCGCGTCCCACTTGTTCAACAGGACCACGATGCCGGCCCCTGAGACCCTCACCTCGTCGGCCAGCCTTTGCTCTTGGTGGGTGACTCCGGCCACGCCGTCGACCATGAACAGGGCAACGTCGGCCTGACGCAGTGCCTGGCGCGCCCTGATAACCGAGTAGAACTCGGTGGGCTCGTCGATTCGAGCCGGACGACGGATCCCCGCGGTGTCGACGATCCGATAACGCCGCTCACCAAGCTCTATGACGTCCTCGATCGAATCTCTTGTGGTGCCCGGCTCCGGCGACACCAGAACCCTGTCCTCGCCCACCAATCGATTGAGCAACGTCGATTTGCCCACGTTGGGCCGACCGATGATCGCCAGCGTTGGCAGGTCTTCGCCTTCTTCGGTGGTGTAGTCGGGCAACATCGAGGCAAGAAGATCCAGGAAGTCCCCGGTGTTGCGACCGTGCAGCGCACTCACCGCGATCGGCTCGCCCAGCCCAAGCGACCACAAGGCACCGATATCCAGCTCCGCGTTTGGACCGTCGACCTTGTTGGCGACAAGGAGGTGTGGGGTGTCGGACTGCTGAATGAGGCGCGCTACACCGAGGTCGTCTTCGGTGACCGCCGTCTTGGCATCGGCCACGAACACCACGACATCGGCCCCCGCCAGCGCCACCTCGGCCTGCTCTCGGACACCCATCTCGAGGGCATCGCCCTTTACGGCCCAACCCCCAGTGTCGACAAGAACGAAACTCTTGCCGCCCCACTCCGCCTCGAACTCTTTTCGGTCGCGAGTTACCCCTGGCTTCTCCTCGACGACCGCGGCCCTCCTGCGCAGGATGCGGTTCACGAGCGTCGACTTGCCGACATTGGGGCGGCCGACGATGGCAACCACCGGTGCCCGGCTCATGCCGCAGCTCCCGCTATCAGGCCCGAGGCGCTGGTGGCAACGGCTTTCAGCGGAGCCTTGGCGGCGCCAGCCACGTCGGCGAAGTCCATCTCGTCCAAGAACTGATGTCCCGACAAAGCCACATCGGGTATCAGGTACTGCCCGGCTGGGCCGTCGTCAGCTGCCAGCGCGGCCACCAGGTCCTCTCCAACCAATAGCCCAGCGACACCGACGTTGCCTCCGAAGAACTTGTTCTCGACGGCCAAGAGCCTCATCTCGCGACCGGCCAGCACAGCTAGTCGGTCCAGCACCGGTTCGAGAACATCGCGACCGTAGCGGCCGGTGACGACCACAACCGGGCCCTGGTTCTCGGGGACATCCCTTGTCCCACCCGGCGTTGCCCGGTAGCCCTCGGCGGGAGCGGCGGGCAGGGTCCGCCACTCTCCGGTTCGCTCGGGCGAAGCTGGGTCCGAGCC
>JAOTWH010000093.1 GCA_029863035.1 Acidimicrobiia bacterium
CTCCGCTCGGGGTACTTCCCCCGCAAGCGGGAGGGGAATCCGAGAACACCAACGACGGAGGCACCGCGGAAAAGGGGTTGGAGATGGGCCGCTGCGGCGCAGCGGCCCATGCGAAACGTCGACTTATCGCGGCAGCTGGGATCGCATTCGGCCGCGGGCCGCGAGGCGCGAGACCGAGTGCCGAATGCGGCCCAAGAACAGTGGAGCTGAGGGGATTTTCCCTTTCTCCTGCTCTTCGCCTGACGGCTCATCGCTGGTTCAATGCAGCGAGCTCCACAGCCGATGGGGTTGGGGCCCCATCGGCGAAAAGAGTTGGCCACGGCCCCGCAGAGTCTGCTCCCCCATCCGCTTCGCGGTCGTTGCGGGGACCATGGGAAGGCGATCGACCACCCGCTGTCGCTCCCCCATCCCCTCGAGCCTTTGGCCCGAGGTACTTCCCCCACCCTTCGGGCGGGAGAAGAGAAGAGCTCGGGGTACTTCCCCCGCAAGCGGGAGAAGAAAAGACAGTGGAGCTGAGGGGATTTGAACCCCTGACCCCCTGCATGCCATGCAGGTGCTCTGCCGAGCTGAGCTACAGCCCCGAAGGAAGCCAGATTGTATCAGCGCGAAGTTGGGGCAAGCTCTAGGCGCTCGGCGTCGAGCCACAGCCGCTCGAGGTCGTAGTAGTCCCTGGTTTCCTGGTCGAAGCAGTGGACAACCACGTCGCCGTAGTCGAGAAGCACCCACTGACCGTCTTCGAGGCCCTCTCGCCGCAATGGGCGGCGATCGATGGCCTTGAGCTGGTCTTCGACCTCCTCTGCCAGCGTCATCACATGGCGCCGAGAGGTACCGGAAGCGATGACGAACAGGTCGGTGATAACCAGCAACGATGACACATCGAGCACGGCGAGGTCTAGGCCCTTTTTGTCGTTTATCGCCGCCGCTATAGCGGTTGCCGCGGCGAGTGTCTCTTCGTGGACGCCGATGTGCCTTAGCCCTCCGGACTCGGTATGTCTTGGCCGACGATAATACTCACATCCACCACGCCTGATTCCGCCCGCACCTCGAGCACCAATTCACCCGTACCGAGTATCTTGAGCACCTCCTCGGCCACGGCCCTGTTGTCTCTTCCCTGCGCGATGACTTGGCTTTCGGTGTAGTCGAAAGCGTCGGCGTTGTCGGTGCGAATGATCCGGAAGCCCCGGTTCACCAGCGACTCCGCCACGATGCGGGTGGCCTGAATCTGTCCACTTCCGTTCAACACCTCGGCTCGGGGTCGGTCCCCCACTCGCAACAGCAGGTGCGCCAGACGGTCGGCAACGAAAGCATCCACCGCGTCCTGGTCGAGGGTGAACGCCTCCACCTGACCGATCGAGGTGCGGTCGATAGGGACTGCAGTGATAACGAGTCCCGGGTCGACAGCCGCTGCCGCCGCCAGCTCGCCGCCCGACCCAAGCAGAGCCACAACTCGATCGCCCAGATCGGGGTCGGCGATCATGGCGGCGAACAGCCCGTCCCACACGGCCCCCTGACGCTGTAGCAGATCGAGCTCTCCGCCATCGCCCACCGCCGTTAACAGCAGCTCGACGACGGCGGCGGAGCGCTCGGCCAGGCCTTGGTCGGCCAGAACCCTGCCGCCGTCACCTTCTTCGACGACGAGCGGCACCGGCAGATCCACGGCCACCGGATCGATGAGAGTCTCCGTCAACAAGCCAGGAGCGATCGCGGCTACGTCGTCGATACGAATGCCGAGGAGGTTCGCTACGGCAAGGGCCGCCAGATCGACGTCCTCGAACAGTGCTGCCTGGCTGAGGGAGAAGTCGCCGTAACCGGGCACTATCGACAGGAGGTTCGGGGGAAACAGGATCACGCTGCTGAGCCCGTCGGGCGCAGATGCGAATAGGGCGTAGGCGGTGCCGGCGCCGTCCTCGTCGGTGATGCCAACGAACATCGAGGCCGAGCCCTCAGGGCCGCTAACGGCCGCCAGGGGTCGCAGGGGCTCTTCGGCCGCCATGGCCTGCAGACTTCCGGTCCAGTCCTGCCACTGATCTTCCACCCAATCGGCCGCGGAAGAAACGCCGTCGCCTATCGCCGAGTACGCCGAGGTGGCCCGGCCCCCGGAGGCGAGCCCGATGAACGCCACGGCGGTGGCGGCAACAACCAGCGCAATGGCCAGACGCCAAAAGCGCATCATGGAACTACTCGGCTCTACATCTTGCGGATCGAACTCTTCGCTTTCATCTGGCGGGGCTTCATCATCATCGACTGATCCCTGCAGCGGGTTGTCGGTGGGGTCAGTCATATATCTGATGCTCCTCGATGTAAAGGAGCACAGGATCGGGGATCAGGAACCGAAGCGATTGGCCCTTCGACGCCATGGCGCGTAGCCGCGTCCCAGCGATCCCGAGCGGAGGAATGTCGAGCCACTGCACTTGACCGATAGCCGCCTCGACCTCGGCTCGGGCGACGCCGGCGCGCTCCATGACACAAAGGGTGGCTCGGTCGAGTACTTCCTCCCACCGGTGCCAGCTGGGAAGACCAACGGCCGAATCGGAACCCAAGACCAAGAACAGGCTCTCGTCGTCCGGATAGCTCTCGAGGGTGTCGATGGTGTAGGTGGGACCGACACGATGAATCTCGCGGTCGTCCACCTCGAAGTAGTCGACTCCCTCAACGGCGGCTCGGGTCATTCCCAGGCGGTGCTTGGCCGGAGTGACATTGCGGTCTGCCTTCTGCCACGGATCGCCCGCGGGCAACAGCGACACCACGTCGAGTCCGAGCTGTCTGTAAGCGCCCTCTGCCGCCACCAGGTGCGCCAAGTGTGGCGGATCGAAAGTACCGCCCAAGATGCCACGCTGCACGGCCGACAGGATAGGCAGAGGCAACTCGAGGCTCTCTGGGGGGCTCCAGTCGCAGTCCATCTCCGGGAAGGCCACAGCCAACGAGGAGCAGCGGCGAGAGGTAGCGGTCCCTGAGTCGCAACGACCAGTGAACAGCCAACAGGCCGTGATCGGTGCCGCTGTAGCCGACCAACTGCCCCTTGTCGACCTCTTCGCCAGTCTTGACGGCGACGCTGGTCAGATACGAGTAGGAGGTTCGCAGCTCTCCGCCGTGGAAAACGGTAACTGAGATCATGGCGCCGACGCTGCCGGCGAAGGTCACCACGCCCTGCGCAGATGCCCGGACTGGTGAGCCGGGCGGAGCGGCGATATCCACTCCCCAATGGCCTCCATAGTCGCCAACTGGAGCGAACCAACGCACAACGGTACCTGGCACCGGTGGACTAAGTCCGCTGCAGTCTCCTCCTACGGGGCTCAGCGCCACGATGAGCGCCAATGCGCTCGCGATCAATCCATCACGAACGTAATCCAGCAGGGGTTAGAACGCTAGGGGTAAGAGAGCTAGGCGGTTTCGGCCAATTCGCCATCGACCAGACGCAGCACCATGCGCCGCAGGTCGTTGGGACGGAAAGGCTTGGTGAGGAAGGCGTCGGCGCCACCTCGGTCGGCGCGCTCGCGGGTCTCTTCCTGAGCATGAGCAGTGAGAACTAGCACCTTGAGATCCTTGGTGGCTACCTCGGAGCGAAGCCGCGACAGCACTTCCCAACCATCCATGCGGGGAAGCCCGACATCGAGGATCAGGAGATCTGGCGGATTGGTCCTGGCCGCCTCGTATCCGCTGGGCCCGTCCTCGCGGGTCTCGACTTCGAGTCCCGCCGGACGCAAACACACCTCGATAAGGCGCTGTATCACCTGGGAGTCTTCTACTACTAGAACACGTTTACTCAAGGCACTCCTTGCTCATAGGAATTATCGGCCCGGTCCAGCATTCCTTGACCGGTTAGGCCAAGATTCTGGAAGTAACTGTGGGCAGCGTTACCGACTCAACGAACGCCTCTAGCTGTCGCAGGTTTCTGACCTCGTGCACACCGTCACATAGGGGTGCGTAAGAACTCATGATCGAATCGCCCGTGTCCCAGTAGCGCCTGGCCTCCGGGTTGAGCCAATGGACGCTTCGTGCCGCGTTGGCGATCTCACCAAAGGCACCGATGTTGGGGTCGTGATAATTGGAGCGTGCGTCACCGGTGACCAAGACCACGCTGCGGGGCGACAACGCCTTGAAGTAGCGATGGGTGAACTGGTCGAAAGCATTGCCGTAGTCGGAGTGGCCATCGAGCCAGACAACTTCCGCCTCCGACGAGATCCGTGCCAGCGCCGAGCCGAACTCGGCCCCGGTTCCGAAGTACTCGGTCACCTCGTCGATGGCATCGATGAAGGCGAAGCTGCGTACCCGGGTGAACTCGTGAGCCAGCGCATACACGAGCTGAAGCGTGAAGCGGGCGAAGGTCGCAACGGACCCCGAGATGTCGCTGAGCACCACGAGCTCGGGCCGTGAGGGGCGACGCGATCGGAATCTGGGATCCACCAACGCGCCGCCGGCCGATATCGATCGCCGGATAGTGGCCCTCATGTCGAGTCGGCCGTTCTTGGCTTGCTTGCGACGTTGCGCCATCCTGGTAGCCAGCTTGCGGGTAAGGGGATGGACCGCTCTCTCGATCTCGCCTAGCTCAGCTCGTCCGGCGTGCATGAGGTCGATGTCCTCGACCAGGGGACGGCGCAGGGTTTTGGCGACGGCGTCGGCGCCCCGATCGGCTACCAGGCGCCGGCGGATCTCCGCTCGCAGCTCCGTACGGAACTGTTCCAGCCGCAGCTCTATCTCCTCTCGCAGCAACCTCTGCTCCAGTTGACCGAGATCGACACCCCCCATCGCCTCGAAAAGTCGCTCGGTGAGGGCTTCGAGGTCCAAGCGACGCAGGGCCCGATATAGGTAGTAGGTCCCGCCGACGGGCCTGCCCGGCTCCATGCCGGCCAGCCTTTCCACCGATGCCAATACCACCGCCGCCAACAGGGCGGTGTCCTCGTCCTTGACGGCCCGGAACAGCGCCTCGGCCAAGGCCTCGGCATCGCCCCCGCCGCCACCGCCCGCCCCGGCTCCCTCCCCGTCGCCCGAGCCCAAAGGGAGGGAGGCAAGATCCTCTCCGCTGCGTGGCCTCAGCCCGAAAAAGACCTCGAACGCGGTTTCGAAAGCGCTGTAGTGGCGAGCATGTTTCACCAGGGTGGCACCCAGGGTGTGTTTGAACGCGTGCCGGTCCCCCATGTCGATGTGTTCCAGAGCCTTGGCGGCATCGATCGCTTCGACCATCGACACCGGAAGCCCGGCTTGACGCAACTCACCAACGAAGCCGGTGAGCATGTCGATCATCAGAGCTCGAGATCCTTCGCCACTGCCTCGATGTCGGACTGATGTTTCAGGAGCACATGAAGCGTTTCGCCAACTGCGTCCTCATCCACCTCTGCGATGCCCAGTTCGAGCAAGGTGCGAGCCCAATCGATCGACTCTGAGATCGAGGGCGGCTTGCGGAGCGCCATAGCCCGGATGCTGCGCACGATGCGCGCCACCTGCTCGGCGAGGGCCTGCGGCAGTTCCGGTACGCGCGACAACAGGATGTCGCGCTCGCGGCCAACGTCTGGGTATCCGATATGAAGGAACAGACAGCGCCGCTTCAGTGCCTCTGAAAGCTCGCGGGTGTTGTTGGATGTCAGCACGACCAACGGATGCGACGATGCCTCGATGGTGCCCAACTCGGGGATGGTCACCTGGAAATCTGCCAGCACTTCGAGCAGCAGGGCCTCGGTCTCTACCTCGATGCGGTCGACCTCGTCGATCAGCAACACGACGGGGTCGGGAGAGCGGATGGCGTCCAACAGCGGCCGGGCCAACAGGAAGTCCTCGGTGAAGATGTCATCCGACACCTCGTCCCACTGCCGCCCCTGGTCGGCTTGTAGCCGCAGCAGTTGCTTGCGGTAGTTCCATTCGTACAGCGCCTTCGACTCATCGAGACCTTCGTAGCACTGCAATCGGATCATGGGGCGGCCGGTGGCGTCGGCCACCGCCTTGGCCAGTTCCGTCTTGCCAACCCCAGCCGGGCCCTCAACCAGCATTGGCTTATCGAGGCGCTCGGCAAGAAAGACAACCTGGGCGATCCGATCATCCGGGAGATAGCCCGCCACCGTCAGCGCAGCGGCAACGGCACTCGGATCGGAATGCATCAGAACGTCGGGATACCGTCTTCGAACAGCTTGACGACCATCGTGGTAGCGATCGCGCCCACCGCTATCGCTGCCATGCGCTGCCAGCTGATGATCACTCTCTGCAAGATGAGGACTACCGCCACCAGAGCCGCCCCACTGATGACCGCTACCAATGAAGCCTCTAGCCACCCGTCGAAGATACCGTCGAAGATGGAATCAAGGTCGATTCTGCCCTCACCATCGTTGCGGCGAGCTTCGTAGATGACGAAGCCGCCTCCGACAGCGAAAGCAGCAGCCATGATATCGACGCCCCACCAGGGAAGCCTGCGTTCATGCCGGAATATCAATGCCCACGCCCCAGCGATGGCGAGAGGCAATCCGATGAAGATGAGGTCCGCCCTGTCCATAAGTCCAGACTAGACGGCGTTGTGCTCGCCCAGGTTCTCCAAAGGCTGGTATTCGAAAGTGATACCGCCGATGGAAACCTCGTCGCCCTCCTTCGCTCCGGCCTTGCCCAGCTCCTCCTCTACTCCCAGGCGCCGTAGACGCTCGGCCACGAGGTCGGCTGCCTCCGGAAGGGTCAGATCGTCGAGCGCCACCGCTCTTTCGACGGTGCGGCCCTCGACCAACCAGCCAGAAGAGCCCAAACGCTTCACGGTGAAGCGGGGCGCCAGCGGCCTATGAAGCACGAATCCCTGGCGGTCCGGTGCCTCGCGGACTGCCGTATCGACCACATCGGCCACCCTGTGCACCAGCTCCCCGATGCCTTCTCCCGTTACCGCCGAAATGGCCAGGGCGTCGACCCCTTTGGCGGCAAGGGATTGACGGGCTTGGCCGGCCTCGGGTAGGTCGGACTTGGAGATGACCACCACCCGGGGCCGGGCGGCCAGCTCGGCCGAATGCAACCGCAGCTCCTTATCGAGTACATCGAGTTGGCGCGTTACCGGATCCGATTGCAGCGGAGAGGGATCTAGCAGGAAGACAAGCGCCCTGGCCCGCTCGGTGTGGCGCAAGAACTCATGCCCCAGGCCTCGGCCGGAAGCAGCCCCCTCGACGAGTCCGGGGATGTCGGCGAACACGAACTCGCGATCGTCGATCGATACCACTCCGAGGTGAGGTTCGAGCGTGGTGAAGGGATAGTCGGCCACCTTGGGGGTGGCTGCGGAGACGCGAGAGATGAGTGTCGACTTGCCTGCATTGGGGAACCCAACCAATGCGGCGTCGGCGATGAGTTTTAGTTCGAGGGTCATCGTGACCTCCTCGCCGAACTCGCCCTGCTCGCTGAAGGCAGGGGCTTTGTGCTTGGGACCAACGAAGGATGCGTT
Organism: Acidimicrobiia bacterium; assembly: GCA_029863035.1. The sequence continues at coordinate 7,397 of JAOTWH010000093.1, forward strand.
TCCCCTTCCGCCACGGCCACCCTTGGCCACCACCACCTCTTGGCCGGCCGCCACCAGGTCGGCCAAGACGATGTCGTCGGCATCTCGGATGACGGTGCCAAGAGGGACGCCAAGGACCAGGTCTTCACCATTGCGACCGTGGCGATTGCTTCCCTCGCCGTGGGTGCCGCTGCCGGCTTGATGGTGCGGATTGCGCTGATAGGCGAGGAGGCTGCCTACCCCATCATCTGCTCGCAGTGTGACGCTGCCCCCGGTTCCGCCGTCACCACCCTCGGCCTTGCCGCGGGGACGACCCTTTTCCTTATGGAAGCTGACTACGCCAGCGCCGCCGTCTCCACCTCGCACGACGATGCGCGCCGAATCGACGAACATCGCGCCAACTCAGGAAGGGTCGACGCTGACCAGCCGCCGAGAGTTGCGAGATCCGTAGCGAACCACACCGTCGATCTTGGCAAAGAGGGTGTCATCATTGCCGCGGCCAACATTGCCGCCCGGGTGGATGCGAGTGCCCCGTTGGCGCACGAGGATCGAGCCTGCCGTGACCTCTTGGCCGTCGAACACCTTGGGACCAAGCCGCTTGGCGGCCGAGTCCCGCCCATTTCGAGTTGAGCCTCCGGCTTTGGTCTTGGACATCTATGCCTCCTCTTTTGGAGCTGGTTTCTTGGTGGCGGCCGGCTTCTTCGCTGCCGGCTTCTTGGCTGCCGTCGCTTTGGCTGCCGTCGCTTTGGCTGCCGTCGCTTTGGCTGCCGGCTTCTTGGCGTCAGCTGGCTTGTCT
>JAOTWH010000094.1 GCA_029863035.1 Acidimicrobiia bacterium
CGAGAAGGGGATTCGCCCTCGGGCGTTGCGCTCGTCTTCATATTGGTTGCACCTCATTCGGCTGTTCTTCTCTCTGCGAAGGTACGGAGTGCGGGCAGCACCTGCGAACGAATCGGCTGGACACCCCCGGTGACCCCCGACTGGCGGCGTTTCTGTTGCACTTTGCCAACGGTCCGCAGACCCCGGAGCCAGGTGCTCCCTGCTAAGGGCAGTGGTCTTGACCAACATTTGACGCTCGGCGACAACGTTCTGGAATCCCGCGGCGGGAGCGGTGAGATGAATCTGGCAGAGCTGCGTCCTCGATAGCCTTCAGCGGTGCCATTAGAACCCGATACCGAGGCCAAATACCGACGGGCCGTGCCGCTGTGGAATGACCGGGAGCTGATCGAGGCGGTGCAGGTTCTCGAAGAAGCGTTGGCAGATAGCCCGGGTCGAGTCGATGACGCCTGGTGGGGGGCGACGACACGAGCGCTGGCTCAGATCGCCATGGAATTGGACGATCAGGACCGGGCCGAAGAATCCCTGCGCAGGTTGCGGGGGAGTGGCGTGGATGATGCCCAGACGCTCGCTCTGCGCGCCAAACGTCAGTACTTACTCGGCAACAGTGAGAGAGCAGCGCTCGAGGTCAGCGTGGCTGTAGGGCGGCTGGCCGAAGAATCAGAAGACGATGTGGCAACCCTCATGAACGGTGCCATCGCCCTTATCTGGTGCGCCGAAGTTCTTGTGGAACTCGGTTTCGCTAAGGACGCTGCCGACCTGGTCGACAGGGCGCGAGAGCGTACGGCAAGGGCCGGGATCAACGACGAGGTCTTGGAGACGGTCCTCACACTGGTCGACGCTGAGGCAGCACTGCTCTTGGCTGAGGGAGAGAGTGCGACGGCCGATGTGGATGCGGTCGACATGACGGTGCCGGGCGAAGAAGCGATACGGGTAACTCGGTTGAGGGCTCGCTTGGCATGGAAGGTCGGCGATGATGCGGCGGCACAGCGTCATTACGACGATGCCATCGCCGCCAGTGAGACGCAGAACTACCTGAGCCTGGCTCGCCTGCTCTCCAGCGAACGACAGGTCGGCCCGCCCCAAGTGCACCAAGACCCCGACCCTGTGGAACGATGGGCGATGCGTGAGAGCGAGCAACTGATCGCCGGCCACATCCCCTACGCGGTCATCGTTCGTCTGGTGGCCAATTCCGATTCCGACACCGATCGGTTCCTTGGGCTAATGGAGAGAGTCGCCGATTTACTGGAAGCGTCGCCTTCGGTCGGGATCGTGGACGGGTTCGGCGCAGCTGGTTCGGTCCAGGAGCTGTTCCTAGACGGGGACGATCCCGATGCTTTGTGGGCGGCGGTCAAGCCGCTGGTCGAGGCCATCGACCCGCCCTCCGGCAGCGGGGTCGAGGTGCGGCAGAACGGCGGCTTGCAGAAGACCGCTTTGGGGTAGGGCCCTAGAAGAGCATCTTCGAACGCGATCACCTCCCTCCCCTCACCCCTCCCGCAAGCGGGAGGGAAGAAGAATCCCTGACCCGCGAATTCTTGGTGGAGGCTTGACGACGCCGAGCGACCGTAGAGTCATGGTGGAGCCGCTGACCAAGAGGAGGAGATAGTGCCAGACGAGCACGTAGGAGTGCTTGGGTCTCTGATTTCCGACATCGAGGGGTTTCCCGAGGCTTTCCCCGCCGGATCCATGCGCAAGCAGATCGAGCTCGCCAAGAGTTACGAAGAGGGCGGACTCCAGTTCACGGAGCATGACGTTTTGGCCGGCCGTGTGTACGTAGGGCTATCGGTACTCGTGCGAGATATGTACTACTACCTCGAGGAGCACCCGGCGTCTGGCAGCCCGTTGTTCACGGAGGTCGTCGGCCTGGTCAACGAGGAGGAGGCCGTGCGATACGGAGCTCGTGCGTTTCCCCACTACGAGGGACTGCCCGACTTCCAGGTCTCCGCGCTTCCGAGGGGTCTTGCGGCAGCAGCGGGCGGCGGCAACCCAACGGTGGCCGGGCTGGGGTCTGCGGCCATCGTGCACGAGTGGACTTTCAAACCAGGTAAGCGCCTCTTCGCCCACTTCTTGGAGAGACTCGGACCGTCCTGTCGAGACTATGTCTGCGGGGATGCCACGCTGACGAAGGGCACCTTGCATGACAAGGCCATTGGCGTGGCGCTCGGCACCCTGGCGACTGACTTCGGAACCGCCGCCTTCTGGCTCCCTCTGGCAGCGTATCTGGGCCTGGGGGTAGCCGAGAAGGGTCTGGACGAGTACTGCAGCCTTTCAGCCAACGGTGAGCTGCTCGTTGTTCCGACCGGTGATTGGTAGTCCGACCGCTGTTCGGCGCGGCGCTCTACATCTACAACTTCGAGGCGATGACCTCCAACGACGGCTTCTCTACCGTGATCTGCACTGCCAGTAGATTCCCGCCATGAGCTACCGCGCCCCTCCGCCACCTGGATCCGGCTCGAGTGGACCCGACTGGAGGAAAGGGGTCCTGATCACCCTGACCTTGTTGCTCGTGGGGGTACTGGTGGCAATCGGTGTTGTGTTGCTCGCTGACGATGGGCCCGAAGCCACAGAGAGCCTGGCAGTACCGACGCTTCCCACCGAAACCACGGTCCCACCCGAGACCTCGCCGGCGACCACGGCGCCGTCCACGGCGCCGTCCACGACGATCGCCGTTACCACCACAACCGTCGCCGTCACCACGACCACGATCGCACCCACCACGACGTTGGACCCGCAATGCGCGTTCTTGGCCGGCGTAGAGGGCCCAATCGACAACTTCGTCTTCCTCGATGTCGATGGTCTCGGTGGTGTCGAGTTCGGCGACAACGCTGAGGATGTCGTGCAGTTCCTAACGTGCCTGCTCGGTGAGCCGGACTCTGATTCGGGATACGTCGACAGTTTTTCGGTGTTCGGCACTTGCCCCGGCACCGAGGTGCGAGGAGTGCGCTGGGGCGCGCTGCTGACGCTCTTTGGGGACACTCAGCTATTCGGCTCTGAGGATCGAGAGTTCTATGCCTGGCGCTACGACGAGTTCGAGCTGCCAGATGAGTTGGGCTTGACCTTCCCCGACACCCAGATCGGGCTGGGGTCGACCATCTCCGAGCTGGAGGCGGCGTACGGCGCAGACGTCGAGGTTTTCGAAGACGAATTCATCGGCGGTTTCGCATTCTCGGTAGGGGAGAGACCGGTCGGCGAGATTACCTTCTCGCTGATCTTCGGCACGCTCAGCGAGGGGCCGCCGAGTGGCCGGGTGCAGTTCCTCGATGTCGGGTTCTTCTGCGGGGAATGATCTCTGGAAGCAAGCTGATCGATTGGTGACCGGGTCTTCGTGATGGGGACGAAGGGGCAGAGCAAGTTGCGCTTCTCCATTCCCCGGACGAGGCCTACATTGTGCCGATGCCGCCCATCCCGGGTGGCCACGATGGAGGAAACCTGAATGGTTGCCAAGAAGAAGCCGGTCAGGAAGGCCGCACCCAAGAAAGCCGCACCCAAGAAGAAGGCTGCCGTCAGGAAGGCCGCACCTAGGAAGGCCGCACCTAAGAAAGCCGCACCCAAGAAGAAGGCTGCCGTCAGGAAGGCCGCACCTAGGAAGGCCGCACCTAAGAAGAAGGCTCCTGCCAGGAAGCGTTAGTGACTACGCGATTGAGTTGACATCAGAAAGGGCCCCCGCCGGGGGCCCTTTCTGCGTCGATGCGGTGTGACCAGAGGTCGCCATAGCATCACGGTTGTGGCGACCAAGGGAAGAACGCAGCGCCTAGCGGCGGTGGTGGTTATGGGGGTGGTGGCCGCATCGTGTACCACGACGGCCACCGACGACTGCGAGCCCGACACACCCGCTGGCTACTCGGTGGCACGGATGTGGAACGAGCAGATGCTCGACGCAATCCGGCGTGATTTCCCTGCACCTACGGTGCACTCCCGCAACTTGTTCCATGTGTCGGCGGCCATGTGGGACGCCTGGGCGGCTTACGACGACTTGGCCGATGGCTACTTCATCACCGAGAAGGCGGAGGCCGACGATGTGGCGGCCGCCCGCGACATCGCCATCAGCTTCGCCGCCTATCGCATGCTGCGGCACCGATATGTCCGTGCCGCCGGAGTCGAGGAATCATTCGGGGCGTTCGACGACACCATGGCCTCGCTGTGCCTCGACGTATCCGACAAGGACACCGAGGGAGGCGGACCGGTGGCACTGGGCAACCGCATCGCGGCTGCGGCTATCGAGCTCGGGATCGGCGATGGCTCCCTCGAATCCGAGCAATACGTGGACGTCAGTTACGAGCCCGTTAATGAGCCCCTGGTCCTGGCCCGCTCCGGCACCACCATGACCGATCCCAATCGGTGGCAACCCCTGGCCTTCGAGGAGGCTGTGGCTCAGAACGGCCTGCGGCTGGATACCAAGGTCCAGACCTTCGTTGGACCCAACTGGGGGTGGGTGACGTCGTTCGCGCTCGATGCGTCCGACGACGGCCTGCCACTCGACCCCGGACCGCCTCCGCAGCTGGGCAGTGCAGACACCGACGCCGAGTTCAAGGACGCCATCCGAGAGGTGATTCGGTTCTCCAGCCTGCTCGACCCGGCCCAGTCTCAATCGATCGACATCGGACCGGCATCGCTGGGCAACAACCCTCTCGGCACCAACGACGGCTCTGGGTACGCCACCAACCCGGTCACCGGCGAGGCATACGCTCCCAACGAGGTGTCCGAGGCCGACTTCGGGCGGGTTGTCGCCGAGTTCTGGGCCGACGGGCCACAGTCGGAGACGCCCCCGGGACACTGGAACACCCTCGCCAACTCCGTATCCGACACGCTCGAGTCGCTTCGCATCGGTGGCGAGGGACCGGAGGTCGATCGGTTGGAGTGGGACGTCAAGCTCTACCTCGCTCTCAACGGGGCGGTCCACGACTCCGCCATCGCCGCCTGGGGGGCCAAGCGCTACTACGACTACGTGCGTCCCATCAGCATGATCCGCTACATGGGCGGGCTGGGCCAGTCGTCCGATGCCACGCTCGACTCGTACGACCCGGCGGGGCTGCCTCTCACCGATGGGCTGATCGAGCTCATCACCCCCTCATCCAGCGCAGCGGGTGAACGCCACGCTCATCTGGTGGCCCACGTTGGTGAGATCGCAGTGCGGTCCTGGGCTGCGTATCCCGAGGACCCCGAGGGCGATGTGGCCGGGGTGGGATGGATCCTGGCGGCCGACTGGGTGCCCTACCAGCGCTCCACCTTCGTCACTCCTGCATTCGCCGGATATGTGTCGGGCCACAGCACCTTCAGCAGGGCCGCCGCCGAGGTGCTGACTGCGATGACCGGCTCGCAGTACTTCCCCGGTGGGCTCGGCCAATGGGAGATCCCGGCTGGAGGCCTCGAGTTCGAATCCGGCCCCGACGAGGCGGTCGTACTGCAGTGGGCCAGCTATTACGACGCCTCAGATCAGGCGGGGATCTCGAGGTTGCATGGCGGCATCCATGTCCGGGCCGACGACTTCGAGGGTCGCATCATGGGCAGCGCCTGTGGCCGCCAAGCCTGGGATCTGGCGGTCCGCCACTTCGAGGGGACCGTCTAGGGCGAGGCGGGCTGGCGGGCGGCCGGTAATCTCGAGGTGGTGGCCGGGGTAGATTGGCGCCGATGCCCCTCTTCATGGATCGTCACGAACTCGCTGGCGCAACAGCCGAAGATGTGGCGCGTGACCACGTCGAGGACGTCAAGATCCAGGCGAAGTACGGAGTCAACTACCTCACTTATTGGTTCGACTACGGCCGCCAGGCGGCATTCTGTCTGGTCGACTCGCCAGACGCCGAGACCGCCGAGAAGGTGCACAAGCAAGCCCATGGGCAGGTTGCGAGCGAGATCATCTCCGTCGACCAGGCGGCCGTGGAGTCCTTCCTCGGCAAGCTGCAGCATCTGCCCGCGCCCGGCGAGGTGGTGACCGAGAGCGCCTTTCGCACCATCCTGTTCACCGACATCGAAGGGTCGACCGCGATGACCCAGGAGCTGGGTGACGTAGCGGCCATGGACGTGCTGCGTGCTCACGATGGCATCGTGCGGACGGCATTGGCAGATCTCGACGGCCGTGAGGTGAAGCACACCGGCGATGGGATTATGGCCTCCTTCGAGTCGGTAGCGAAGGGCGTCGAATGCGCGATCGCCATCCTGCGGGCGCTCGACGAGCACAACGAGACTTCGGATCACCACTCCTTTGGGATCAGGATCGGCCTCAGTGCCGGGGAGCCCGTGACCGAGGGCGGCGACCTCTTCGGGGCCGTCGTTCAGCTGGCGAGCCGGATCTGCGATCAGGCGTCAGTCAGCGAGATCCTCGCCTCCAACGGGGTGCGCGAATTGGCCATCGGCAAGGGGTTCGACTTCGTGGACAGGGGCCAGATCTCCCTCAAAGGTTTCCCCGAGCCGGTGCACATCGTCGAGGTCCGCTGGCGGGCATAAGTCCCGCTAACCAGTGTGCCTCGCTGCGCCGCTGGCCGCCGCACCGCCTTCGACGCCTAGGACTAGCGGCCGATGTCGGGGTCGTCCTGGATGGACCGGGTGCGGATCGAGAACACGGAGTCGCCAGACAACACACCACCGCGTCCGAACAGCCGGCCGAACTGCCAGTTGGACAGGCCTAACTCGGGGCGGTCGAGGGCGTATTGACCGTCGACCCACCGGGTGAAGCCGTTACCCACGAAGGGGGCATCGATGGTGTCCCAGAAGCGCTCATGCTCGGAGAGGTCGGACGACACCAGGCTGGCCACGAAGCGGGGGCTGAGGCGGTTGAACGACTCCACCGCCGTGGCAACATCGGGGACGATCTTGAGTGTGACCTCAGGGCTGCCCTCCCACTCCCACTCCTCGCCCAGCAGGGAGTTGTCGATGATCTCGGTGCGGGGCTCGGTGACGATGCCCTCGGACCGGGCAATGGGTGCCGGATTGAACCATTCGGGCGGTATGTGGCTTTCGTCGCCTTTGGCCACGTGGAGCTTGGCCGAAGTTCCCAGTCTCCGCCCGGCGCGATCGAGAGCGTCCAGGAAGACCGGGACCAGGTCGAGGCGCGACTCGACGATGCAACAGGTGTTGAGCGTGTTGCACACCTTGCGATCGAGCGAATGGAACACCGCGAAGCTGAAGTCGTCGGCATCGGCGGTTTCCGAGGCCACGATCCAGGCGCCTCCGGTCCCGTGCAGGCTCACCGGGATGCCCGATTGCCGGGCCACGGCGCCAAGCTGAGCGACGGCCTTACCGGAACCCCGGGCCACGGCTAGCGCAAGGCGGTCGTCGGCGAACATGGCCCACCCGGCGCCCCGGGCCGCGCTGTCGACCAGCGACACAGCACCGGGGGGGAGACCGGCTTCGGCCAGAGCAGGCTCGAGGCCCGCAGCGACGATGGCCCGGGCGGTTCCAAGCGCAGCCGAGCCGATGCGGAACACCACCGTGTTGCCCGAGCGGAGGACGCCGGTGGCGTCGGCGAAGACGTTGGGGCGTCCTTCGAACACGAAGCCCACCACTCCCAACCCGGCCCGGACCAGTTCGACCCTCCATCCCTGATGTGACACCGTCTCGACCACCTGGCCCCGTTCGCTCGGGGCCTTGGCCCAAGTGCGCAATCCGTCGATCATCTCGGTGCGCATCTCGGGGGAGAGCACCAGCCTGGTGGTCGATCGACCGGCGGCCTTGGAACTTTCCACGTCGGCCTCGTTGGCGGCGGCGATGGGGGAGAACGTGGCATCATCTTCGAGGCGGGCGGCAAAGGTCTCGTAGAAGAGGGAGATCTGGTCGTCGCCCACGGCGCCCATCTGCTTGAATGCTGCTGCCGCACCCTCCACGGCCATCCGGGCGGTATCCCAATCGACGCGTTCGATGTGGAGAAGATCCCCGCTCGACTGAACGATGATGAGCTTGTCTCCGGGAGCGAAAGCTGCCGCCAGCGCCTCGTCGACGTGGGTCACCTTGTCGCCCCCGTAGACGATGGGCGTACCCGCGATGAGCTTGTCCAATGGTTCGATGCGAGAACGCTATCCGTGCCGCGGCTGGTCAGTCAAACAACGGAGCCGGTATCACACCAACACCACCAGGTCGTCTCGGTGGATGGCTTCCCCTCCGGCCTCGGAGCTGTGCCGGCCGCGGCCGGCACGCAACTTCTTGGC
>JAOTWH010000002.1 GCA_029863035.1 Acidimicrobiia bacterium
CCGGTATCCGCCGAACACGTCCTTGAGGGCCTGGGTCATCTCCCCCTGGGTGGAGCGAACCCTGGCGCAGTCGATCAACAGCGGCATCAGATTGGTATCGCCCCGAGCACCCTCGCTCAAAGCTGCCAGCGCCTTGTCCACCGCGTCCTGGTCGCGCTCAGAGCGCAGCCTCCGTAGTGACGCTCGCTGGCCCTTTTCGACCTCTTGACCGATCCGCAGGATCTCGAGATCCTGATCGTGTTCACTCTCAAAGGCGTTGACCCCAACCACCGTCTTCTCGCCCGAAGCCAGAGCTTTCTCGAAGCGATAGGCCGAGTCGGCCAGGGCGGATTGGAACCATCCCTCGTCGATGCCGGCCAACACGCCATCGAGCATCGACCCGTTGCCCATGGCACCGATCTCGGCCAGCAGTGCCTCCGCCTCCTTCTCGATGCGATCGGTCATCTCCTCAACGAACCACGAGCCGCCAAGAGGATCCACCGTGTCGGTAACTCCGCTCTCGAAAGCGATTACCTGCTGGGTTCGCAAAGCGATCTCGGCGGCCCGCTCGGTGGGCAGGGCATAGACCTCGTCGAGCGCGTTGGTGTGCAGGCTCTGCGTCCCGCCAAGCACCGCAGCCAAGGCTTCCAGGGCGGTTCGCACCACGTTGTTGTTGGGCTGTTGCATGGTGAGGGAAATGCCGGAGGTCTGGGTGTGGAACCGCAGCTTCAGCGATCGCTCGTCTCCGGCGTGGTAGCGCTCCTTCATCCACTTGGCCCAGATCCGACGGGCGGCGCGGAACTTGCCGATCTCCTCGAAGAAGTCGATGGTTGAATCGAAGAAGAAGCTGAAGCGGGGAGCGAACTCGTCGACGGCCATCCCCCGCCGCTGGCAGGCCTCTACATAGGCGAACCCGTCGGCCAGGGTGAATGCCAGCTCCTGCACCGCGTTGGCGCCGGCCTCTCTTATGTGATACCCGCTTATCGAAATGGTGTTCCACTGCGGCACCTCGGCTGTGCAGAACTCAACCATGTCCGTGATGAGCCTCATATGGGGCTCGGCGGGGAAGATCCACTCCTTCTGGGCGATGTACTCCTTGAGGATGTCGTTCTGGAGCGTTCCCTGCAGTTGCTTCCAATCGACACCCTGCTCTTCTGCCGTGACGAGCAGAAAGGCCAACAGGATCTGGGCAGGGCCGTTGATCGTCATCGAGACAGAGACCTCGTCCAACGGGATGTCGCCGAAGAGCACGTTGGTGTCCGCAACGCTGTCCACGGCCACGCCGCCGTTGCCCACCTCTCCCAACGACAAGGGATGATCGGAGTCGTAGCCCATCAGGGTTGGCATGTCGAAGGCCACCGACAGACCGGCCGAGCCCTGTTCGAGCAGGTGGCGAAAACGTTCGTTGGTATCGACCACCGAGGCGAACCCGGCGAACTGGCGCATGGTCCAGAGCTTGCCGCGGTAGCCGCTCTCGTGGATGCCCCTGGTATATGGGTAGATACCCGGGTCTTCCAGCCCCTCGTTGACAGTCGACGGCGCACCCATCTCCGGCACCTCTCGGAATGACAACGTGGTGTGGCGCTTGTCGGGGGTGGTCACACCTTGACCTCTGTGCCGCAGTTGGGACAGGAAGCCACCTCGATGTCACCAACGAAGAACTCGAACTCACACTCGCTGCACTGCACCTCGTTGGGAGGGGCGGCGGCCTCTGGCTGGATGCCAGGTGGCTCCGGAACGACGCCTTGCGCGCCTGGTGTGATCGGACTCGTGGGAGTCGACGGCGCCGCGGGCGGGGCGGCCGACGGCGGAGTCGGGGACGGTGCCTCGTCAGTGCTCCGAGGAGCCGCGCTCACCTGGTTTATGGCTCCACAAGTGGGACAGGCGTGGCGCCCCTCGCCCGGCGCATCGAACTCGGTGCGGCAAGCGCCGCAGCGGACCATCACGTCGCCTCCTCTACTGGATCGCCCACGGCCCCTATGTCCACCAGGTAGCTCTGCTCGTAGTGGAGAACCTCGATCACATCCTCGAGCCGATAGTCGTACCCGGCACCGGAAGTCTTCCCAATGATGTAGACGATGGCATCGTCGCTACCTGCTACCGGCGATGGGTTCTCGCTGTGGTCGCGAGGAACATCGAGGCCTTGCAGGTAGCGGACCTCCCACTCCAGTATCCGCAACACGTCGTCGGTGTCGAGCCGAGACATGGCTCCATCGGACAACCTTGCGAACACGAAGGGCACGGCCTCTTCTATCACGTACACCGCGCTGAGGTCGGGATGTCGACGGGTCTCTTGCCAAACCATCGCCGCCACGATGAGGAGGAAGAATCCGAACAGCACCACGCCTATAGCGAGCAGGCTCATAGGGGGATGCTACCGACACCCCTGGATGGCTCTACCTGTGGTCGCCTACCTGGCGCACCAATCGCCACATGACCGTCGCCGGGCCCTGGTGAGGACAGATCGGTACCAATGATCCCTGAGACAAGAACACCTGGTGCCCATGGGTATCGACGTACCAGCCGTCGACAGGTACAGGCTGCCCGTTGTAGAAAACCACGGGTGTGGCTTTGCGTGGTGCCATATGACTGTATCGGCAGGGCCTTGTGGCCCCTTGAGGGTGCACCGCCAATACCCGAAAGTGGGCTGATGCGAACAGCTACGACGTTCTTCGCCGTCCTCAGCCTGGCGGCTGGAGCGATCTTCCTTGCCTGGAGCGCCACCTGGCTCCTGGCGCCTGCGAGTGCAGGTGCTGCCCGACTCAAGGATTCGATAAAGGTGTCAATGAAGCCCTGGGCGGTGAGCTTTGCATGGGTCATCGCCACCACCGCCACCCTGGGGAGCCTTTACTACTCCGATATCGCGAACCTGGAGCCGTGCCGGCTCTGTTGGTACCAACGCATCGCCATGTATCCCCTGGTGGTGGTCTTGGGCATCGCGGCTCTGCGCCGTGATGTGGCGGTCCGCATATATGCAGTACCCCTCGCTGTCGTCGGGGCTTTCATCGCTGGGTACCACTACCTGATCCAGTGGTACCCGTCGCTGGAAGGCGGCGCCTGCGGAACCGGCATCCCTTGCTCCAGCCCCTACATATGGCGCTGGGAGTTTCTCTCCATACCCTTCATGGCCCTGATGGGATTCTTGGCCGTTATAGCTTTGCTCTACTCGATCGAAAGGACGCCCCATGGCGACGAAATCCCGGACCAATAAGCCCCCCCAAGCAACGCCGGCGAAGAAGCTTCCCATCGGCTGGATAGCCGGCGGCGTCTTGGCCGTGGCGTTGATGGTGGCCATGGTCCTTAGTTTCGGAAGCCTGGAGGACGCCGCGCCAGAGTTCGGAGCTCCGGCAGTGACCGGGGACCCGCTTGCTCCCCTGCTGGGCGCAGGCGCTGACTCGGCCGTCGGCCAGCCGATACCTTCGGTCGCTGGGGCCGACTTCGACGGCAACGCTGTGTCGATCGGCCCGGACGACGGGGCGCAGGCGATCGTGTTCTTGGCCCATTGGTGCTCCCATTGCCAAGCGGAGGTGCCCGCGGTCCAGGAATGGATCGATGCCGGAGCAACTCCAGAGGGCGTGCGGCTGGTGTCGGTGGCGACCGCCATGGACGATACCCGACCCAACTTCCCGGCGTCCGCCTGGCTCGATAGGGAGGGATGGACGCCGCCGATCGTCGTCGACGACGAGGCGCAATCCGTGATGCAAGCTTTCGGTGGCACGGGGTTCCCATTTTGGGTATTCGTCTCGGAAGACGGAACGGTGGCGGGCAGAGCCTCCGGCGAGCTCGGGGTGGACTCGGTGGCCGCCGCCTTCGAGTCACTAGCCCCCTAGCCGCGGACCACTTCTCGATTAGCCACTGAGAGCTTTGCCCATGTAGGGCTCCTACATACGAGGACCCTCCGGGTCGCTTGAGGGAGGGCTGCGACTATCAAATAGCGAGGGAGGTGGCCACCAGGCCGCGCCGGACGCTGGTGTAGAGTCTGGCTGAGAAGGATCGGGGGAGGGGAGATGCTTTGAACTCTTGCTTGCCGGTCACTCCTGCAAGGCTGGGCGGCCGCCCTAACCGAGCTGGCCGGGGACCAATTCTGATCGTTGCGCTTGCGCTGGCAGCCACGGCGTGCAGCGACGATGCCGCGATAACAAGCATTGCCACCTCCACTTCGACCTCCACCTCGACCTCGGCAACAAGCGCCACAACTTTGGCAACGACTAGCACCGCAACGACCACAACAACGCTCGCTCCTGAGTCAATTGCGCTTGAGGACGCAGACGTCTTGGCCGGCGCCGAGGTCGGCACCCCAAGCGTGACCGGAACTCTGCTCGCTCCACTGCTAAATCAACGACCAGACCCAGCCATAGGTGTCCAGATCCCGTCTGTCACCGGGGCCGATTTCGAAGGCAACGCGGTATCGATCGGCCCGGACGACGGGGCGCAGGCGATCGTGTTCTTGGCCCATTGGTGCTCCCATTGCCAAGCGGAGGTGCCCGCGGTCCAGGAGTGGATCGACGCCGGAGCGACCCCAGACGGCGTGCGCCTGGTGTCGGTGGCGACCGCCATGGACGACACCCGCCCCAACTACCCGCCATCCGCATGGCTCGATAGGGAGGGCTGGACCCCGCCCATCGTCGTCGACGACGAGGCGCAATCCGTGATGCAAGCCTTCGGCGGCACGGCTTTTCCGTTCTGGGTATTCGTCTCGGAAGACGGAACAGTGGCGGCCAGAGCCGCCGGAGAACTCGGAGTGGAGACACTTGCTGCCGCCTTCGAGTCACTAGCTCCCTAGCCGCGGACCACTTCTCGATTAGTCACTGAGAGCAGTCAAGTTTCGCGTTCTCCCTTGCCGAAGGACAGGAGGTAGCTACGAGGAGCTTGAGTGCGGAGAATCGGTGTCGTCCTGACCCTGGCCCTATTGGCTGGATCCTTTGCCGTGGTCCCCGCCTCCGCCGACCACGATGGGGTGCCCGAACCCGTTGTTCCCATCTACAACATGTACTTCCCGGTGTCCGGCGACAACCACTACACCGACACCTGGCATGCCCCCCGCTCGGGTGGCAGGGTGCACCTCGGCACTGACATCATGGCGGACAAGATGGTCCCCATCGTGGCCGTGGCCGCCGGCACCGTCGGCTGGATGCACAACGAGCTGGGCGGCAACTGTTGCGACATGGAGCTCAACCACGACGACGGTTGGTCCACCACCTACATCCATATGAACAACGACACTCCCGGCACCGACGATGGGCTCGGCTGGGGGTTCGCAGACGGCATTGCCCGGGGTGTCCACGTCGAGGCCGGCCAGATCATCGGCTGGGTTGGTGACAGCGGCAACGCCGAGTTGGCCGGTTCCCACCTGCACTTCGAGCTGTACCACCCCGAGTACGGCGCGATCAACCCTTACCCCCATCTGCAGGCAGCCACCGGACTCGCCGAGCCGTTCCTGGGGCCAGATAAGCCGCCTTGCTCGGACGAAGCGGTGTGTGACACCGTGGCGTTCGTCTCGTCGGGCGCCGGCTACTACCTGCACCGCAACGTCGCTCGCAGCGCCGACGTCGATGTCTTCTTCTACGGCAACCCCGGTGACGTACCACTGATGGGCGACTGGAATTGCGACGGCGTCGCCACCCCGGCGATGTACCGGCCAGAGAACGGCTTCATGTATCTGCGCAACTCCAACACCCAGGGCATCGCCGACGTCGACTACTTCTACGGCGACCCAGGCGACATTCCGCTGGCGGGAGATTTCAACGGAGACGGCTGCGACACGCTCGCCATCTACCGACAGGACGAGGGCAAGGTCTACATCAAGAACTCGATTGGCACCGGCATCGCCGACATCGACTACTTCTTCGGCAACCCGGGAGACAAGCCGTTCGTGGGCGACTTCGACGGCGACGGCATCGACACCATCGGCCTCCACCGCGAGGACACCGGATTCGTCTACTTCTCCAACTCACACTCCGCAGGTGCTGCCGAGTCCGAGTTCTTCTACGGCGATGCCGGGGACAAGATCTTGGCAGGCGACTGGGACGGGGATGGTGACGACACGGTGGCGGTTTACCGACCTTCCACCGAGATGCTCTATGTCAAGCTGACCAATGAACAGGGCGTGGCCGACTACTCGGTCGCGGTGGGCGAGTTCGCGGCGGCGCTGGTCGCCGGGCGGGACGAGCCCCTGACCGAGGAACCGCCCCCGGAGGCCTAACCGCTATAGACCGAGGCGGTCCGCCAGCACCCCTCGCTGGTAGCTGGGCTCACCGAACATCAACTCGGAGGTCTTGGCCCGCTTGAAGTAGAGGTGGGCGTCGTGCTCCCATGTGAAGCCGATCCCCCCGTGTATCTGGATGTTCTCCGACGCCGCGAAGAAGTAGGCCTCCGAGCAATATGCCTTGGCCAGGGGAGCCGTGATCGCCAGCTCCTCGTTGTCCTCCGAAGCGGCCCACGCCGCGTAATAGGCAGCCGAACGGGCCGACTCCACCTGAACCAGCATGTCTGCGCACTTGTGCTTTACGGCTTGGAAGGAACCGATGGGCCGACCGAACTGAATGCGCTCCTTGGCGTATTCGACCGACATCTCCAGGCATCGCTCGGCGCCTCCAACTTGCTCAGCGGCCAGCGCCACAGATGCCAGGTCGATCACCCTGGACAGCGTCGCCCAGCCCGAGCCGTCTGCACCGATCATCTCGTCGGACCTGGCTCCATCGAACATCACCTCGGCCTGTTTGCGGGTCATGTCCATGGTCTCGAGTCGGGTGCGAGAAACCCCCTCGGCATCGCCATCGACCAAGAACAGCGACACTCCGGCGCTGGTCCTGGCAGCAACGATCAGCGTGTCGGCGGTGTGTCCGTCGACAACGAATCGCTTGGTCCCGTTGAGCAGCCATCCGCTCCCATCGGGGGTGGCGGTCATCTCGATGCCCGCTTCGTCCCATTTCCCCGACGCCTCGACCTGGGCCAGCGCCAACCGGCGCTCCCCCGATGCCACCTCAGACAGGTATTGCTTCTTTTGGTCTTCGGAACCGGCCACCAGAAGAGCGTTGGCCCCCAGGGCAACGGTGGACAGGAAGGGAGCCGCCAACAGCACCCGGCCCATCTCCTCCATAAGCACGATCAGCTCGACGTAACCGAAACCGGCGCCCCCGTACTCCTCGGGGATGTGCATGGCCTGCCAGCCCTGCGCCGCCATCTCGGACCACAGGTCGGGGTCGAAGCCCTCATCGGTCTCCATCAGCTCCCTGGCCCGAGAGACCGGCGCCTTGGCCTCCAGGAACCCGCGCACCGAATCGCGCAGCATGTTCTGTTCTGGGGAGAAGGCGAAGTCCATATCCACGCAAAAGCTAGTGCGTTCAGGACTCCTAGCCTGCGTCGGCGACGGCGAGGAGACCCGTGGAATTCGGATTGATGATGGAGCCGCAGATGGGCATGACCTACGCCGAACTGTCGGGCGCCGCCAAATGGGCCGAGGCCAGAGGCCTGGATGTTTTCGCCAGGGCCGACCACGTGTTCTCCTCGCGGGAAACGCCCCACGTGACAGAGACCTTCACCTCGCTGGCCGGCATCGCGCTGGAGACCGAATCCATCGAGCTTGCAGTCATGGTGACGCCCATCAGCTTCCGCCATCCCGCCATCATCGCCAAGTCGGCCGCCACCCTCGATGAGATGTCGGGTGGGCGCTTCCGCCTCGGGCTGGGGACGGGGTGGATGGAGCTCGAGCATGACGTCTTTGGCATGGAGCTGTGGCCGATGACCGAGCGCTTCGACCGCCTCGAGGAGACGCTCGGGTATTTGCGCGCCGCCTTCGCCGACGGCGCGGAGGGCTTCAAGGGCAAGTACTACAACCTCGACCAGATCGACGTTCGCCCCAAGGCAACCGGTGACCTGCCCATCGTGGTTGGTGGGTCGGGGCCCAACAAGACTCCGCGGCTGGCCGGCACCTACGCCGACGAGTTCAACATCGGCATCAAGGACCCCGCCACCCTCACCGACCGCATCGGCAAGGTGCGCTCTGCCGCCGAGGAGGCGGGAAGAGACCCCGACGCCATCAAATTCAGCGTGGCCAGCCCTGTGCTAACCGGTCCCGACCAAGCCGCCTACCAGGGTCGGCTGGCGGCATCGGCGGCGTCACGCGACCGCACCCCAGACGAGCACGAAAAGGTCTGGAAGGACGCCGGTATCCCGGTTGGCACTCCGGATGCCATCCGCCAGGTCTTGGACGACATCGCTTCCGTGGGCGTGCAGCGCTTTTACATGCAGCACTTCTCCGGCCCCGATCTGGAGGAGTTCGAGGAGGTCTTCGACTCCCTGGGGGCGTAGGCCGCCGCCATCTTCGTGCCAACTTGCCCGTTCCTTACATGGACAGGCACCCTTAACCTGAGTTCATGCCTGATGCTCCCCTGCTAGTCATCGACGACCTGCGCGTCTCCGTTGAGGACACCGAGATCCTCAAAGGCGTCTCGCTGACGGTGGACCGCGGCCGAATCCACGCCCTGATGGGCCCCAACGGATCTGGCAAATCCACCCTGGCCAACGTGTTGATGGGCCATCCTGCCTACAAGGTCACCGGCGGAACCGTCCACTACCGGGGCGAGGACATCGCTCTGTGGACCCCAACCGAACGGGGCAAGGCCGGCATGTTCTTGGCCTTCCAGTACCCAGAAGAGATCCCGGGGGTAACCGTCGTCAACTTCCTGCGCGCCGCCCTGTCGGCTCGCACCGGCACCGAATACACGGTGCTCGAGCTGCGCCTCCAGGTGATGGACGCCATGAAGGAGCTTGGCATGGAGTCGGAATTCGCCGACCGTTACCTCAACGAGGGGTTCTCGGGCGGTGAGCGCAAACGCAACGAGGTGCTGCAGCTCGCCATCCTCGAGCCGGAGCTGGCGATCATGGACGAGACCGACTCCGGCCTCGACATCGACGCCCTGCAGACAGTTGCCCAGGGCATCGAGAAGTCGAAGTCGCCGGAACGCGGCTTCCTGGTCATCACCCACTATCAGCGCCTGTTGGACTACTTGACGCCAGACGTTGTGCACGTGTTCGTCGATGGACGTATCGTCGCAACCGGCGATGCCGAGCTGGCAAAGCGCATCGAAGAGGATGGCTACGACGCCTTCAAGGAGGGGGCCCCGGTATGAGCGACCTGTCACATATCAAGGCCGACTTCCCCATCCTGAGCACCGAGATGAACGGCAAGCCGCTGGTCTATCTCGACTCGGCAGCAACCACCCAAAAGCCGGTCCAGGTGCTCGATGCCATGGACGACTTCTACCGCACCGCCAACTCCAACGTCCATCGCGGCGCCTACGCCATCGCCGAAGACGCCACCAACCGCTATGAGGGCGCCCGAGCCCGAATCGCCGAGCTGATCAACGCCGGTTCGCCGGCAGAGGTCACCTTCCAGCGAGGCACCACCAGTGCCATCAACACTGTCGCTTATGGCTGGGGCCTCTACAACCTCAAGGAAGGGGACACCATCGTGCTCACGGGCATGGAGCACCACTCCAACATCGTCCCCTGGCAGCTCATCGTGCGCCACACCGGAGCCAAGCTGCGCTACCTGCCGATGACCGAGGATTTCCTGGTCGACGATTCCGACCTCGAATCCGTCATCGACTCCTCTACCAAGATCGTCGGCATCTCCGGCATGTCCAACGTGCTGGGAACGGTCGGTCCGGTCGAGAAGGTGGCGGCGGCCGCTCACGCGGTCGGTGCCATCGTGGTGGTGGACGGCGCCCAGATGGTGCCGCACCTCCCATGCGATGTGCAGACGATGGGAGCCGATTTCCTCGCCTTCGGGGCTCACAAGATGTTGGGCCCAACCGGAGTGGGAGCTTTGTGGGGCAAGCCCGAGCTGCTCGAAAAGATGGAGCCGTTCGAGGGAGGCGGGGAGATGATCCGCGACGTCAAGCTGTATGAGTCCCGCTGGGCCGAGGTTCCACACAAGTTCGAGGCTGGCACCCCTCCCATCGCCGAAGCCATCGGGTTCGGCGCCGCGGTCGAGTACCTGCAGAAGATCGGCATGGATGCAGTGCGAGAGCACGAGGTCGAGATAACGGGCTATGCGCTCAAGCAGCTGGAGCAAGTTCCTGATATCAAGATCTACGGCCCGAGCGATACCTCCAAACGAGGCGGGGCCGTGAGCTTCACTCTGTCGGACATTCACCCGCACGACATGGCGACGATCCTCGACGAGCAAGGGATCGCGGTTCGAGCCGGCCACCACTGCGCCAAGCCGTTGATGGAGACCCTTGGAGTCCCCGCCACCGCCAGGGCCTCTTTCTACGTCTACAACGACAACTCCGACGTCGACGCCCTGGTGGCGGGACTGCACAGAGCCAGGGAGGTGTTCGGTGTCAGTTGAGGAGTTGTATCGCGACGTGATCCTCGATCACTACCGCAAGCCGCGCCATCCGGGCGAGATCGAGAACGCCGACGCCAAGGTCGAAGGCGTCAACCCATCGTGTGGTGACGAACTCCTGCTGACGCTGCGCTGGGACGACGACACCGTGGCCGACGCCGCCATCTCGGGCTCCGGTTGCTCGATCAGCCAGGCATCGGCATCGATGATGACCGACAAGATCATCGGCATGACCGCCGACGAAGTACGCGAGCTGGTGGGTCGCTTCAAGGCGATGATGACAATCACCGACGGCGACCCCGGCATCGACCCGGATCGCCCCGGAGCGGCGCTGGGCGACATCGAAGCACTGCAGGGCGTGCGCAAGTTCCCGGTCCGCATCAAGTGCGCCGACCTGGCCTGGACCGCGCTGGAAGAAGTCCTCACCCAGCACTCGGCCGCTTAGCGAGAAGGATTCCCCTCCCGCTCGCGGGAGGGGTAAGGGGAGGGTGTCAATCGCGTTCGGAGATGAAGGCGCGCCGAACATTCGCGGTAGCGGTCGCCATCCCCTCCTTCCCTTCTCCCCCTTGCGGGGGAAGTACCCCGAGCGCAGCGAGGGGGGATGGGGGTGCTGCTCTACGACCGCGATGCCGCGCTGTAAGTGCTGCACACCGGCTCTCGCTCGCCAGCTCGCGGACCAGCATTGCCTAGGTAGAGCGGCGCAGGTGAGCTCGAAGTGCTGGCAGCACTTGAACATCCTTCTGACGGCCAGCTGCTTCCTTTGAGCGCACAACGTCTTCCAGGTTGGCCACTCGCACCCTCCGACCGTCGAACTCCAGCTCCACATGGCCGGCCACAAGGTCGGCGTATCCGGTTGTGCCGTCCGGCACGAAGTTGAGATCAAGCGGACCGGCGGCCGTCACCAAGGTGATGGTGACCATGCCGCTCAGCCATTCGGGCGTTATGCCACCCGGTACCTCAACACCAGCGGGTGGTCCGTCCGGCACTCGGAATCGTGCCTCCAGCTCTTTGAGGGCCGCTGCTAGCCGGAGAAGATTGGAATGCGCCGTTGCCGGCGTGATGTCGACGTCGCGGGTTGGCGGGACGGCCACGTCGTGAAGCTCGATGGCGAGCCCCCCGATCACCACGTAGTCAACTCGATGACGATCGAGAACCTCGAGCATGCCGACGACGTCGACATCTGGAGTGGGCATCTACTTGCCCTTGACCCGGCGCAGCCGCGCTTGTTGAGCTCGCTCGCTTCGCTCGGTCTCGATCTCGGCACGTCGCGCTTTCGGCAAGGACTGCATGAACGCCTCGACTCCCTCGTCGTGGCGGTCGAGCGGAACCACCCGCACGCGCAGCTCCAGTCCAGCAGCCCTTAACAGAGACATGAGCTTCGCCAGGGTGGGCTCTTTGCGCCCCGTCTCGTACGCGGAAATCGCCTGCTGGGTAACACCGGCGAGATCGGCCAGTTGGCGCTGGGTGAGGTTGACCATGTCCCGCGCCGTGCGAATCAACCCGGCGGCATACGTTGGAGCGGCGTCGTATCGACTCATGCTCTCAAGCATACACAACCTATCGGCTGTTAACAACCTATAAGATGTATACAAACGATTGGTTGTTCTATACCGTCGACCACTCCTCGGTGCGGGCGTCGATAGAGGCGGCGATGCGGTCCCGCACCCGGCGATGAGCGTCGAGGTCGGTGCCGTAAGGGTCCTCGATGCCATCCCCAGCCGGGTCAAGTAGCTCCACTTTGTCGGCGAACGTGGCGAACCGCTCGGCCAGGGCGTCGACGTGCTCGGCGTCGAGCGCGTAGACCTTGGATGAGTTGCGCATCATCTCCTCAGTGATCAACTGGGCCCGATGTTTGCTGAGGTCGACACCGATCTCCGACGCCGCAGTGGCGGAGTGACCGAAGGCGGCATTGCCGTCGATGGCGTGGGTGCCGGCGCTGGAGAAGTGGATGCTTTCGAATCTGTCGCGAGCGATGGCTTCGGCCATGGCCGAGCGACAGATGTTGCCGGTACAAACGAACAGAATCTGTGGCGTGCTCACACCCCAAACGATATCTGAGACCTAGACCGGTTCGAACCTGGCCTGGAAGAAGCGAAGCTCGTCCGGCTCATAGGTGAAGCGGAGGCCGCCGATCTGGTCTCGCTGCTCGAACACCTCGATCACCGACTCTGCTGTCACGTCCATGTGGGCCTGGGTGTAGACCCGGCGCGGGATGGCGAGGCGGACCAGCTCTAGGTCGGGATAGTGGTTCTCGCCGGTGACCGAGTCCCGTCCCGCCGAGACGGCTCCTCGCTCCATGCCCCTTACGCCGGACTCCTGGTAGATGGCCGCGGTCAGCGCCTGGGCCGGGAACTGGTCCCGCGGCACATGGCCCAACACCGCGGCGGCATCGATGAACACACCGTGACCGCCTACCGGCTCGACCAGGGGCACTCCGGCCTTGATCAAGTGGTCGCCGAGGTAGCGAACCTGTTCCACCCGAGCCCGCACGTGATCGTCGCCGTCGACCATCTCGTGGATGCCCCGCGCCAGCGCTTCCATGTCGCGCCCCGACATGCCGCCGTAGGTGTGGAGCCCCTCGAACGCCACCAGCAGCGCCCGCGCTTTGAGGGCGATCTCGGGGTCGCGCACTGCCAAGAACCCGCCGATGTTGACCAGGTTGTCCTTCTTGGAAGACACCGTGGCACCGTCGGAGTAGGAGCAGATCTCAGCGAGGATGTCTGCAATCGAAGTGTCCCCGTAGCCGTGCTCGCGCTGTTGGATGAAGTAGGCGTTCTCCACCGCCCGGGTGGCGTCGAGCATGACCAGGATGCCCTTGCCCTGGCAGTACTCGTACACCTGGCGCAGGTTCTCCATCGAGACCGGCTGGCCGCCGGCCATGTTGACGTTGGTCTCGAAGGAGACATAGGCCACTTGCTCTGGCCCCACCTCGTCGACGATGGCCTCGAGCTTGGCCATGTCGATGTTGCCCTTGAAGGGATGGAGGGCGTGGGGCTGGTGAGCCTCATCGATGATGACATCGACGAAGCGACCTCCGGCGTACTCCTGGTGGAACCGCGTCGTGGTGAAGTACATGTTGCCCGGGACCACGTTGCCCGGCTCGATGAGGATCTGGCTGAGGAGATGCTCGGCGCCGCGGCCCTGGTGGGTGGGTATCAGCTCGGGATAGCCATACACCTGCTCGACGGCTTCGACCAGGTGGTAGAAGCTGCGCGAGCCGGCATAGGACTCGTCGCCCAGCATCATCCCGGCCCACTGATTATCGGACATGGCCGAGGTGCCGGAGTCGGTGAGGAGATCGATGTAGACGTCGTCCGACCGCAGCAGGAAGGTGTTGTAGCCCGCTTCCTTGATGGCCTTCTGGCGCTCTTGCGGCGAGGTCATGTGGATCGGCTCCACCATCTTCACCTTCCACGGCTCTGCCCAACTGCGCGTCGGCATAGCGCGCCTCTCTGTCGCTTGAGGCCAAAGTTAGGGGGTTGGTGGATGGCGGCCAAAGGCCCTGCAACTAACGGCGTACCAACTTGTATACGGGGCCGTTGATGCTCATTACGTACAGCTCGCCTGCGCCGTCGATACCAAAGGAGGAGAGCGAGGGAACGGTGCCTAACTCCAGCGTGAGGTCGCGGTGATTGGTGGCAATGTTGCCCACCAGTTCGAACGTTTTGATGTTTCCCAAACAGAGGTCGCCGTAGAAGTAGGTTCCGGCAAGGCCGGGCATGGCGATACCTCTATATACATAGCCCCCTGCCACCGAACAACCGCCGCTGGAGTGGCTGTACTCAACGACCGGAAGCATGAGACCGGCTGTCGAACAGCCCGAAAAAGGCGAGTAGCAATGAACACCTTCCATCACGTTCCACCCCAGGTTGACACCGCCATCTGCGGTGGAGATGACATCGATCTCTTCCCAGCGGTCCTGGCCGACATCACCGATGTAGATGTTCTGGCCGTCGAAAGAGAAGCGCCACGGGTTGCGCAACCCGATGGCGAACACTTCAGGAGCCCCGCCGCCCGACACGAACGGATTGGTGGGGGGAATGGCATATGGCAGGGCGCCATCGGCATCGATGCGCAGCAGCGAGCCCAAAAGGGTGTTGGGGTTCTGGCCGTTACCGGACGGATCTCCGCCCCCTCCCCCGTCGCCCAGAGCGATATACAGGTAGCCGTCCGGTCCGAAAGTGATCATCCCTCCGTTGTGATTCGAAGCGGGCTGGTTAGCCGTCAGCACCACCCGGGCACTGGCGGGGTCGGCGACATCGGGATCGCCGGACACCTTGTACTCAGCGATCACAGTGTCGCCCGAGTTGTCTGAGTAATGAACGAAGAAACGACCATTGGATGAGTAGTCGGGATGGAACGCCAAACCCAGCACACCTCGCTCTCCGCAACAGAGCGACAGCGCCGAAAGGTCGAGGAAGGTCGAAACGGACGCTCCACTCTTCACCTTGATCTTGCCCGTTTGCTCGACCACGAAGATGCGACCGTCGCCTGCTGGAGCAGTGACCAGCACCGGTCGATCGAAGGTTCCAACGCTCTCAAGCCGAAGTAGAGGGATGGGCGATAGCGTCCCGAATCCGCCAGCCACCGGCACCCAATCGGGTTCGCCGAAAGTGAAGCTGGTATCGGCCGGTCCCTGGCTGTTGGTGAACCGAAGGTAAGTGGTCAGATCGGAGGGGCGATACAACCCAGGACTGGAGACGCCGTTGCCGTTCCAATCTCCCGCCATGATCCGGTCGTCGGGATCTCCGAAGACGAACTGGGCATCCGCATTGCCCTGGGTGTGGGAGTTGCGAAAGTAGACCAGCCCGGTTGATTCGCGATGCAGGCCTACCGTCTCGGTGCCATCGCCGTCGAAATCGCCAACGAAGGGCTTGTCCCCCGGGTCCCCAAAGGCATAGACGAGCTCGGCGGCACCCAGGCCGGCGGCCTTGGAGCCGAGCTTGTTGATGATGAAGAACTGTTGGGTGCTTGGCCGATAGATCGAAACGGTGTCGCAGCCGTCGCCGTTGAAGTCCCCGGCGATCGGGACGTCGTTCGGATCGCCAAAGAAGAACTCGATGTCGGCGATGCCGGTCGAGTTGGAGTTGCGCAGGTAGACGAAGCCGTCGGACTGGCGATATAGCCCGGGGGTCTCGTCGCCATCACAGTCCCAGTCACCAACAAAGGGGATGTCCCCAGGATTGCCGAATGTGAAGAGGACCCGGTCGAAATCTTTTGTGTAGAGGTGCCACTCCCCGCTGGCGGGATCAACCAGTCCTGGCGTATCGGCTGCGGCCGGAGCGGCCAACGACACGCTGAGCAGTGCTGCGGCCAAGACCCTCCCCCACCGGATCACCCGACTATGCCACCTTCGGTCATGCCGCGCAGGTCGAGGCTGGCGTCAAGCTCGTCTGCCGGTAGCACCTCCATCTCCAGAGCCACCTCTCGCACGCTCCGGCCAGACGCGAAGGCTTCCTTGGCCACCTTGGCGGCCAGGTCGTATCCGATCTTGGGAGCGAGAGCGGTCACCACGATGATGTTGCGCTCCAGCAACTCCTGGGTGCGCTCGGCATCGGCCTCGATGCCCTCGACCGCCTTCTGGCGCAGCACGGTGGCGGCGGAAGCCAACAGCTCGGCCGACTCCACCAGATTGTGAGCCAGCACCGGCATCATCACGTTCAGCTCGAAGTTGCCATTGGCCGCCGCCCAGGCAACAGCGGTGTCGTTGCCCATGACCTGGGCCGCCACCTGCATCGTCATCTCAGCGATGACCGG
The DNA here is from genome assembly GCA_029863035.1 of Acidimicrobiia bacterium. Next base: position 16,091 of record JAOTWH010000002.1, read on the forward strand.
GTTGACCTTGCCCGGCATGATCGAGGAGCCAGGCTGCAGCTCTGGCAGTTTGATCTCGGCGATGGCGGTGCGCGGCCCCGATGCCAGCCAACGAAGATCGTTGGCGATCTTGAACAGCGACACGGCAACGGTACGCAATGCGCCGGAAGCGTTGACCGCTGCGTCCTTTGCCCCCTGCGCCTCGAAGTGGTCGTCAGCCTCTCGCAGCGCCCACCCGGTGCGCTGCGCCATGGCGGCTATCACGGCCGGGGCGAACTCGGGAGGAGCATTGATACCGGTGCCCACCGCGGTGCCGCCGAGCGCCAGCTCGTCCAGCTCGGTGGCGGCGTGCTCGAGGCGCTGGGCGCCCTTGCGAGCCTGGGATGCGTAGCCGCCGAATTCCTGCCCAAGCCTGATGGGGGTGGCGTCCATCAGGTGGGTGCGGCCCGACTTGAGGATGTGATCGAACTCGGCTGCCTTGGCGTCGAGCGCATCGGCCAGAGCGGTCAGGGCAGGGATGGTGTCTTCTCGCAACGTGGCGAGGGCGGCCAGGTGGATCGCGGTGGGTATGACGTCATTGGACGATTGCGAGGGATTGACGTGGTCGTTGGGGTGAACCAGCTTGCTGCCGAGCTCGCCACCCAATATCTCCGTGGCGCGGTTGGCGATGACCTCGTTGGCGTTGGTGTTAGTCGAGGTACCGGAACCGGTCTGGAAGATGTCGAGCGGGAACTGATCGTCGAGTCCACCATCGGCCACCTCCTGGGCAGCAGCGACCACGGCATCGGCCTTGTCCTGATCGATGATCCCCAGCGAAAGATTGACCTTGGCAGCCTCCCCCTTGATGAGGCCAAGCGCCCAGATGAAGCGCCGACCGAAACGCAGATTGGATATGGGGAAGTTGTCTACCGCCCGCTGGGTGGATGCTCCGTAGTAGGCGTCGGCCGGAACCTCGACCTCGCCCATTGAATCGCGTTCGGTCCTCATCGACACCGAGGTTAGGGCCTCACAGGAGAGGCGACACCACCGCCCAGAAGTCGTCCCACCGGTCGCGATGCATGGAATGGCTCCCCTTCACCTGGGTGTAGGTGACCGCCGGGTTGGCCACCGCCAGCTCCTCACCGAACGCCGGAGGCAGCAGCGCCCCGCCCTCCGGATCGGCGCCGATCAGATGCACCGGCACTTCGATACCGGCCACCAGCGCCCGCACGTCCCACGGGTCGTTCTGGAGAAGCGTCTCCACCACCACCTCCGGCCCGCATTGCTCCAGAGCCTCGGCCTTGGTCTGGGCATCTTGGGGAGCCCAGGCAGGGTTGGCGGCCGCCAGCGATTCGGCATCGGCGCCGCTGAGAAAATCCTGCAGCAGCCAGGCGGTGGCGAACTCCCGGTTGGGGAGCAGCAAGGCCGGGTCCTCCAAGATCAGCTTGTCGGCCCAGGTTGGTCGGGCGGTCTGTGCGATGAGCGAAACGGCTGCCCCCATCGAATGGCCGATCACGACATCCCACTCATCGCGCAGTTCGAGGACATCTTCGGCATGGGTGGTGAAGCGGTAGTCATCGTCCTTGGGACTGAGGCCATGGCCGCGCATATCTGCTGCCACCACGGCGTAGCCGAGGTCGGCCACAGCGGGACCGAGCCTCCACCATCCGGCGGCATTGGAGGTGATGCCGTGCAGGAGGAGCGCGGAGCGGGCACCGTCGCCCCAGGTGATGGTGTTGAGCTGAACCGACATGATGCGACCGTAGCGCTCCTAACTAGGAGCGGTGGAGCGAGTCTCAGCCGGGACGGAAGGGCGGCAACGCATCGATCCCCTCCAGCTCGACCTCCCGACCCGATATGGCGGTCAAGCGTGAACCGAGTTCGTCGACCTGCTCCCGGCTCCATCCAACCGAGATCCACGACACTCTGCCATCCTCTATCAACGCCAGGGTGGGCACCCCATCGAGGTCGAATGCATCGGAGGCCTCGAACTCGGTGTTGTCGTAGACAACGTCCATCTCGATGCCGTTCGCTGCGAAGAATTCATCGGTCTCGGCCACCGAATCCTGCGACACGCCGAGCAGTCGCACCTCCGGGGCATGCTCCCGCCAATCCTGGAGCACCGGCATCGCTATCTCACACGTCATGCATGACCGCTTGAAGAACAGGAGCAGCGTTGGACCGTCGAGACCGGACCCAACGGGCACCGTCGACCCGTCGAAGCCAACCACCGACACTTCGGGTGCCGCCGAGCCGGCCTCGATCATGGGAAGGGGTCCGCTTCGCCGACAGGTTCCTCGGCGGGTTCGAGCCCCAGCTCGCCGCGCAGCATGTCGTATCCCTTGGTCTCCAACTCCTGTGCCAGCTCGGGGCCGCCAACGCGCACCACCCGTCCCGCCATCATGACGTGGATCTTGTCGATCGTGAGGTATCGCAGAATGCGGCTGTAGTGAGTGATGATCAGCACCCCTCGCTCTGGATCGCGCAGCCCCTCCACCGCAGCCGCCACTTCGCGCACGGCATCGATGTCGAGCCCGGAGTCGATCTCGTCGAGCAGGGCGACTTTGGGCCGGCGGGCCAATAGCTGCACGATCTCGGATTTCTTCTTCTCGCCACCCGACAGCCCCTGATTGACCCACCTGTCGAGGAACTCGGTCATCTCTAGCTGAACCACAGCGTCGCGGCCCCGATCCGCCGAGCCGTTTCCCGATGCGTCGGCGATCTCGGCGAGGAGCTCGGATAGCGTTACGCCGGCGATCTCGACCGGATATTGAAAGGTCTGGAATAGCCCGGCTGCAGAGCGCTGGTCGACGGGCGTACCCAACAGCTCGACGCCGTCAACGGTGGCCGAACCAGACGCGAAGTATTCGGGCTTGCCCATCAGGGTGTGACACAGTGTCGACTTGCCAGAGCCGTTCGGTCCCATCAAGGCATGTACCTCGCCGAATGGCACCTCGAGATCGACGCCCTTCAGTATCTCTAGCTCGCCAATGGTGGAGCGCAGGCCCTTGACGCTCAGAGCTGCGTTCACTCTTCCTCCTGGGGATCGAGGGTCATGAACACTTCTCCATCGATGATCTCCACGTCGTACACCGGTACCGGCCGGGTGGCCGGGAAAGAGCCGGGTTCGCCGGTGGCGATGTTGAACTCGGACCCGTGCCGGGGGCACTCCACATCGAGGCCGAACAGCTCGCCCTCAGCCAGCGACGCCTCGGCATGCGAGCAGCGGTCGCCGATGGCGTAGACCTGGTCCCCAACCCGAAACACCGCGATGCGGTGTCCCAGCGTCTCCACCCGCAGCCCCCTCCCCTCTGGGAGGTCCGCCAGCGACGAGACCCTGACCCGCTCGCTCATACCCTGCCCTCTTCCTGAGCGGCGACGTACTTAGCGTTGACCCGCTCTCGTACCGAGTCGGCGATCCCCTGGACGGGTAGGCGCCTGATGGCCTCCTCGAAGAAACCGCGCACCTGGAGGCGGTCGGCTCGGATCCGATCTAGCCCACGGCTCATGAGGTAGTAGCGCTGCTCCAGATCGAGCGGGCCCACTGTTGAACCGTGTCCACATTTGACATCGTTGGCCAGGATCTCGAGGTTGGGCACGCTCTGTGCCTCCGCGCCCTCGGAAAGGACCAGGTTGCGGTTGGTCTGGAAGGCATTCGTCTTCTGAGCTTGCGGCTCGATGCGAATGAGCCCCGTGAACACCGAATCGGCATCGTCCTCCACCGCACCCTTCAGGAACATGTCCGAGGTGGTGTTGGGAGCGCGGTGGTTCATGAAGGCTCGATAGTCGAGCACCTGGTCGCGATCGCCGAAGTAGAGGCCGTCGACCTCGCCACGTGATCCCTGGCCGTTGAGGTCTATCGTGATGTGAAGGCGGGCCAAGGCCCCACCAACGCCCACCTCCCCCAGAGTGACGGTGGCATCTCGTTCGGCCGCCAGCGCCACCTGGGCGATCGCAGTGGTGCGCGATCCCCATTCCTGCACCCCGGTAACTCGGAGGCGAGCGTTGGCCCCTGCCTTGCTCTCGATCTGAGGAACCACCAGAAGGGTCTCATCGCCGGATCGATAGTGGATCACCACGTTGGCGTCGGCGCCGTCTTCCACCAAAAGCGTGATCCGAGGGAAGGACACCGACTCCGCGGTGGTCGACTGCACGTCGATGAGGAAGGGCTGGGCCACGGCGGTGCCTTTGGGAACGAAGAGGAACACCCCGTCGCCCCCGAATGCATGGTGGGCGGCGGCGAACTTGTCCAAGCCAGCCGGGACGCCGGTGCCATAGATCGAGCGAAGCTGTGGATCATCGAGAACGGTGCTGATCGCCGCAAACGTAACCCCGGCCGGAGCATCGGAGACCACCTCGATGGGAACGCCATCCACCACGAGGGCTCGACCGGCCAGGTCTCCCAACCCGGCGGAGAACGCCTCGTCGCGAGTCAATGCCGCACCGGGCTTTTCGGCCACAGCGAAGTCGCCCAGATCTAGATCGAGGTCGACATAGCGCCACACCTCTTCTACCTGGGACGGCATCTCCATGGCCTCGAACTGGCGGAAACCCTCGTCGCGCAGCGACGCGACCCAATCGGGAGTGTCTGCCACGAGGCGTTCCAGCGTCCCTTTGTCAAGGGCAAGCATCGAACTCCTTCGGCGGAAGTCGCAGCCTATCGGTGCGGTGGGTGCGGTCAAGATGCTGAATCCATCGACCATTAATCACTTCAGGGACCGCTTCGACAGCCGATGCAAGCGGTCGCGAAAAGTTGGCTAAACCAGGAGGAAGGACTACGGTCCCTCACTTCGGCCGGGCTCAACAGCTCGGCTTTCTTACGGAGTAACTGCCCCAATGAAGAGAACACTTGTAACGATCGCGCTCGTCCTGGTGGCGCTGGCCGCCTCCCCGGCCGCCGCTCACGATGAGATCGTCATAGAGAACTTCCCCCAACCGGCTATCGACGTGAGGTTCAGCAACGACTTCGGCCAAGCCCGTGCTGGGCACTTTCACCAAGGCAACGACCTGCTGGGGGTCAAACTGCAGCCGGTCGTTGCGGTTGCCTCTGGGGTAGTGACACGCATCGACAGCGGCAGTACTGCGGGCAACTGGATCGTCATCTCTCATCAAGGTGAATGGGAGTCGTGGTACATGCACCTCAACGACGACACGCCTGGCACCGACGACGGTTCGGTCGGGCCACGCGAGTTCGTGGCAGACAGCATCGAGGTTGGAGGGTTCGTTGAGGCGGGACAGCTCATCGGGTTGGTTGGCGACAGCGGAAACGCCGAGTGGACCACCCCCCACACCCACTTCGAGATCCACCACCATGGTGCGATCGTGAACCCATATCCCTACCTGATCGAGGTACGAGAACGCGAGCTTCGCCTTCTCGAAAAGGTCGGCCTGGTCCTCTAAGCGTTCCTCGCTAAGCCGTTCTTGGGGAAGCAAGGGCCTTCGCCCGCTGGAATACGTCATCGAGCATCGACTCGGTGAGCCGTCCGGTAAATGTGTTCTGCTGGGACGGGTGGAAGCTGGTCAACAAGGTCAGCTGCGGAGACAGCCTCACCTCGACTCCATGGCCGAACTTGACGCGAGGCCGGGGCACTGCGACACCGCGACGTTGATAGGCGGCCAGGGCAGCCACATAGGCGATCTGCCCGAGGCACACCGCCACCGAGATGCCATCCAATATGTCCAACTCTGCGTCGAGCCAAGGCGCACAGTTGTCATGTTCCGCCGAAGTGGGCTTGTTAGCCGGCGGGGCGCAGCGCACCGGTGCCGTTACATAGGCGCCCTTCAGCTTCAAGCCGTCCCCCGCGCTAACGCTGGTTTCCTGATTGGCGAAACCGGCTCGGTACATGGCTCGATAGAGCCAGTCGCCAGAGCGATCGCCGGTGAACATGCGACCGGTGCGATTGGCGCCGTGAGCGGCCGGGGCCAAGCCGAGAACCAGCACCGCGCCGTTGGGGTCGCCGAAGCCGGGAACGGGCTTACCCCAGTAATCATGACCGATGAACGACGCTCGTTTCTCGATGGAGACCCGCTCTCGCCACTCGACAAGACGCGGGCAACGACGACACTCGATTACCTGTGCGTTCAGACCCTCAAGCTGCCGGGTGGGCGAAGCCAATGGTGAGATCAGCCAGCGGAGGTGTCTGCGGCCGTGTCGGGTTCCACCTCGGCGGCCGGGAGCCACCGGGGATCGAAGATCGAGCTGGAGCTCCACAGCATCCATCCCAGATCTCGCTCCAGGGTGGCATCCAGCTCCAGAGAGATCTCAGGCGTGTCGTAGGTCGACGTCTGAAGCCAGGGACGGATGATGGCGGACGCTTGGACCCTGGACAGAGCGTCGTCCAGCGAGCCCGCAACGACCTCCCTGGGATGATCGTTCGGCTCCGCGAAGCCCAACCACCCATTGGCGTAGTGGGTGGGGTAGATCATCGGACTGATGACATCCACCGCAGCCGAGATCTCCTCCGGGCGTTGGCCAACTCCCTCATCTTCAGGGGACGACATCGTCACCGCAAAGACGTCGGCAGCCACCGCGCACCCCAGCGCGTTGAGACGGTCCTTGGCCTCGCTCAAGAAGGCGGCGATGGTGGCGACCCGGGTGGCCTGGTCGTAAACGCCGTCGAGCTGAAGCGCATCGATCGGACCATCCGACGGGAACCGGACATAGTCGAACTGGATCTCGTCGAAGCCAGCTTCACATGCCGCTTCCCCAAGGTTGATCGGGTATTCCCAGGTGCGACGATCCGTTGGGTCAAGCCATCGATTACCACTGAAGGTCTGCCAAACGGCCCCCGTGTCGGAGTTGATTGCTCCCAGCCCGGGCTGCGCCTTGGCCAAAGGGTTGTCCTGAAAAGTAACTATCCGGGTGATGGCATAGATTCCGTGTTCGGCCATGTCCGCCAGGCGAGACTCGGCGTCGAAGAAGACTCGCACGGCACCTATCTCCCTCGCCAGCGGAACCGGAACGTCCCAGTGAACGGACCCCGACTCGTCCTTGGTGTCCAACACGAACGCATTGACGGCAGTACGGTCGGCGAACTCGAGGAACTCGGCCCACCTCACATCATCGGCAGCCGCGGGCGAAACGATGCGAAGCGCCTGAACAGAGAGCGGCTTTATAACGAAGTCGACATTGTCGGCCCGCCCGTCCCAGGTGTCCGTGGCTTCGGCCCATGCCGCCCGATTGGCGGTCATGTCTCCTGGCAACGCACCCGAGATCCTGTAGCGGCCGCTCTGGTCGGTCGTGGTTGACCGCTCCCCCAGAGTGACTGTGGCGCCGCTAACGACACCGCCGTTCGCCGAAGCGACGAGGCCGGTCAAGACGATCGGCTCCAACGAGATGATCACCGGCTCCTCGCTGAACTCGGTCACCTCGATGCGTTGTGGCTCGTAGCCGGGGTTGAGGGCGCGCACCGTGATGTCACGGTCGTACCACCCAACCTGCGCCGTACCAGCCTCATCAGCCAGCGCGTCGTCTCCGTCGAACTCCACCTTGGCGCCAGCAAGAGCCCGCGAATCGTCGGCTGCAAGCACCTGCACCGCGATCATCGGCTGCGGCGGACCGGGGTCGCGCACCGTCTCGCCGGCAACGAGGTAGGTGGGACCAGAGCACGCGGCGAAAACAACTAGGAGAGACGCGCCCCAGCCTCGGATACGAAGTTGGGCGGCATCTGGCGAGGGTCGATTCCCAGCGCGTTTGCCAGACATGGGGGAGACAGGTTAGGTGTGGATAAGTCCCATTGCCATCGAACACACGAGGCGTTAGCGTGGATTTACCTCCCAGGAGAGGGCTGAAAAGGGAAGGGGCTGCCACTTGGCACGACCGGATCGCGACGCTGGGCTATCCGACACCGTTGGGCTTTATCTCGAAGAAGTAGCTACCCACGAGCTGCTGACCGCCGAGGACGAAGTTCGGCTCGCCCAGGCCATCGAGAAGGGCCGGGAGGCCCAGCGCAAGCTGGATGCAGGCGGCCAACGTTTGGCACCGCAGCGAAAAGCCCAGTATTTCCGGGCCGTTCACGCCGGCGACGAGGCGAAAGCCGAGTTCATTCGCTGCAACCTCCGCCTCGTGATCTCCATCTCGAAGCGCTACCTGGGACGGGGGCTCGACATCCTCGATCTCGTTCAGGAGGGCAACCTCGGCCTGATCCGAGCTGTGGAAAAGTTCGATTGGCGCAAGGGCTTCAAGTTCTCTACTTACGCCACGTGGTGGATCAGACAGGCCATCACCCGCGGACTGGGCAACCAGGCCCGCACGATCCGCCTGCCGGTGCACATGGTCGATATGGTGCGGGCGGTTCAGGAGACGTCGATCACGTTGGCAGAACAGCTGCGACGCACACCGACCGTCGCCGAGATTGCAGCAGCCAGCGGACTCAGCCTCGAGCGGGTCGAGATGGCCATCGAGGCGCCAAGCGACACCATTTCGTTGCATCGTCCGGTTGGCGAAGACGGCGACGCCGAGCTGAGCGACTTCATAGAGGACGGCCAAGCCGAGGATCCCTTCGTGTTGGCAGAGGAAGCAGCCAGGGGTCGCTATCTGGAGAAGGCTCTTGGCATGCTGGACGACAGCGAACGTTCGGTGGTCAAGATGCGGTTCGGACTGGGCGGAGACCCGCCTTCAACCCTGTCCGATGTCGGGGCCAACCAGGGACTGACCAGGGAGCGGGTTCGACAGATCGAGGGCCGGGCTATCGCCAAGTTGCGCCACCCATCCTCGTCGTTCGACCTGGAGTCGCTCCTCTAGGAGGCGACGCGTCCGAGGACCAAGTAGTCGATCGCAGGGCGCGGACCGCTAACTGTCTCGACGGCCCTGGTGACCTCCTCCGATCGCTCGATAGTCAGGCCGGTCAAGCCCGCCTCGACCCTCTCTTTTGTGTAGAGGATGTCCGCAACCTGCGGTCCGCCGACCCCATCTGTGAGGTTGGTGAGTGAGTGCCCCACGACCAGCAACGTGCCTCCCGGAGCCACTGCTGCGGCCGCTCGGCCCAACACAACGGCCAGGTCGTCCGGGCTGAGGTGTAGGTACAGAACAGCGACCAACTCGAACGACTGGCGTGGCGGCTGGTACTTCAAGACATCGGCCTCCACCCAGGTGACCTCGACATCGCGGGCGCCTGCCAGCCACCTCGCTTTGTCCAGCCCAACGGGAGAGAAGTCCACCCCGGTGACGGTCCAACCTTGCTCAGCGAGCCATACCGAGTTACGGCCTTCGCCACACGCCAAATCAAGAGCTCGAGCTGGCAGAAGCGACTCGGTGATCGCCGTCAGGAACTGGTTGGCAGTGACCGTCCACAGGAACTCGCCCTCGGCGTAGCGAGCGTCCCAATCACGAGCATCCATTGGGGCACGATACGGGCGACTCCGGTGACAGCGGGGCGTTATCTGGATGCCATTGGCGCCCGCGATAGACGCTTAGGTAGGCTCGGAATCAACTAACCCATTGGTCAGCTGGAGCCGATGAATCAATCACATGGTCGATAGGGACAATTCGCGCTCGCTTCGCGAGATCGCCACCTTTGAGCTGGTCAAAAGGGGATACGACCCGGCGCGGGTGGATGCATTCCTCGAGGAACTGGAGACCGCGTTTAGCCAGTTGGAGGACGAACTCGAGCAGCGATCTCTGCAGATCGCCGCCCTAGAGAGGGCTTTGAGCGAGAGTGCCGGAACCCTGGCCGACAAATCCCTGGCCCAAGCAGAGGAGAAGGCAGAAGAGATCCTTACCTCGGCCCTGCAGGAATCGGCCAAGATCCTCGACCAAGCCGAAATCGAAGCCATCCGCATCTCCGGGGAGGCCTGGGCCAGCGCCCGCGAGCACCAACGCGCCTCATCGTCGAAGGACATCCACGAGAAGTCGGCCCGCGAAGCGGGCATATACAAGGCCAAGGCCGAGAAGGAAGCCACAGCACTGATCGCACAGGCCAGAGCCGAGGCCCAAGAGATCATCGATCAAGCGCATAGCGAGGCACAGCGGGCGAAAGCGGCGCTCGACGCCGAAGCCAAGAGATTGCAGGCTGAGGCAGCAGAAGAAGCAGCCCGGCTAAAGGCCGAGGCCGAGGAACGCGCCAAGGCGGAAGCCGAGGAGCTGAAGGCGGCCGCTGAGGCGGAAGCCGAGGCCCTCAAGGAAGCGGCCCGAGCTCGGGAGCAGGAAGACCGCGACGCCGCCGAGGCATCGCCCGGCGACACGAAATCGGCCGCCATCATCTCGATCGTTCCCAACGACGAAGTCGATGATGATGAGGACTTCGACGAGGACGCAGACCTGCCATCCGCCAAGGATTTCGATTGGTCGGCGGCGAGAGCGGCGGTGCTAGCCGCCAAGGATGATCCGCTCGATGAGGTTGTGGAGCTGGATCATGCGGCCGATGTGGACGAGAAACCCGCCGGCCGGTCCGAGATGACCCGCTACGAGAAGCAGACGCGCAAACTGCCGCGATCGGGCGAAGAAAGCGGGTCGCTGGACGACCTACGCAAGCTTCGTAAAGGTCGGGGCAGGCGCAAGAAGAGCTCCTAGGCGCCCGCTCAGGCGTCGCTGACCGCCTTGCCGTGCTTGGGTTCGGTCACCGGCGCCTCGCTCGACCAGGGGAAGTTGATCCATTTGGACGTCCGGCGCCACACGTAATCCGATTTGATAACGGACCGAGGCTTCTCGTACAGAACCGCGGTGCGGGCACTGGCCACTTTGCCTGCGACGAACTCGTGCACCATTCGCAGCGTATGTCCGGTGTCGGCCACATCGTCCACCACCAGAATGTCGGTGTGCTCTAGGTCGACCAGGTTCAGATACGGAGGCAGAATGGTCGGCACCTCGAGCCGCTCGTCGATGTCGGTGTAGTACTCGACGTTCATGACGTAGGTGTTCTTCACCGACAACGCGTAACCCAAGGATCCGGTGGGGATGAGGCCACCGCGGGCGATACCGAGGATGATGTCGGGACGGAAGCCGTCATCGGCGATCATCTGCGCCAGCTGGCGCACGCCGGTGCCGTAGTCGGACCAGGTCAGGATCTCTCGTTCGTCGCTCACGCAGCTCCTCTCCGGGCTGACGGTAGCTACTCAATACCCCTTCGGCGAAGCCGCGCTAGGCCACGCGAAGGAACCCCTACCGAACCAGGGGTGCCTTCGATTGGGGTTGACCGCTGCGTCCTGTTGCAACGCCGATGATGCTCGACCTAGGGCAAGGGCATGCCAGGCACGCCAACGTTGATCTCGATCAGCGAGGGGCCAATGCCAGTGGCCACCGGTGGAGGTCCGATCGCGTAATTGGTAACGAACATGCTCTTGCGAGCTCCCGTTCCGGTGCCAAAAGCGAGGCTGGCCGGGAAGTCGAGGCCATCGGCGGATGTCGCAACATCCGTCTCGCTCCCGTCGTGGCCTATCCGCACGATCCGACTCTGGTTGATCACCGCCGCAAAGATGTTGCCGTGCACGTCCAGCGCGATCCCGTCGAGGGCCGGTGGCCCAAGTTCCGGATCGAACCCGGTGACCGTCGCCACTACCTCTGGGGTCCCCGCACTGCCATCCTTTTCGACCGGAATCCGAACGATCGTGGACTTCTCTGTGTTGGCAACGTAGATGGCCCCATGGCGGTATGCGATACCGTTGGCACCGATCGGGAATGGGATCGGGTTCGGTAGACACAGACCGGTCAGCAATTCATCACGGAGCCATAGTTCGGTTTCTCCCCGTTTCGGAATCCGCCAGATGGCCCCATCTCCGAACTTCCCTCCACCACAGTCGTCATAGGTCTCCAAAGTGTCTGGATCGAAGGAGAAAGTCTCGCTCACGTACAGGTTGCCCCGCTTGTCGAAAGCAAGCGCGTTGGGCAACACGATGGCTTCTGTTCCCGGCAAACGCTCGGCGTGACCCCTTCGATCGACCTTGTATACACCGTTGTTCGGATCGTCCTCACGGGCCACGTAGACGTTGCCTTGTGCGTCCACGGCCAGACCTAGCGCGCCGGAGCTCTCGAAATCAACCAGTGTCGTCATCTCCCCGGACGGCGTGAACTTCCGGATCTCGCCTAGCGCATCCAGTGACACGTACACGTTGCCTCGCTTGTCTACAGCCACGCCTTCGGGGCACTCATCGCCCGGGGTGAGACCGCAGGGAGCAAACAGATTGGACTCGAACTCGTGGATGATCTCCACATGTCCAGCTGCGCCCACTGGCATCGCCGGCAGCACGACAGCAACCATCGCGGCTAGCGCCAGCAGGACGATGGCTTTGCGAGTGCTTGGACTCATCTTCTCCTCCTCTCGAACGCGCCGCTCGATGCGACGCCGAACTCCCTCTCTCCTTCACCGACTCGACCCGCGGCATTCTCCCCTGGTGCCCCATGGCGTTTGTCTCACCCCTCTTGAGAAATGGGAAAGCCACGTCAGCTACACATTCCTAACTCTTCCAACCTCTAAGTCATAGAGCCGAACGACCACTGGCGGTATGCGGTCTCTCGACCACGATGAGTGTTGCTGGAAAACGCGAAAGACCGTCGCCGGAGTCAGGATCCCTGCTGATAGGTGGAGGTTGCGACGGATCGCCTGCAGCCGTCAGCTGCCCACTCGTTGGTGCCGGTATCGTGGACACCCGAGGAGGGAGTGGAGCTGCCGAAACGGATCATCGTCGCCGCCAACCGGCTCCCGGTCGCAGGGGTGGATGATGGGTGGCAGATCAGCCCTGGCGGATTGGTCAGCGCGCTGGTACCGATCCTGCAGGAGCAGCACGGGGCATGGGTTGGCTGGACCGGAATCCCCGATTACGCACCGGATGCTTTCGTCCACGAAGGCATCGAGAACCGACCAGTCCCGCTATCGGCAACAGAACTGGATGGCTACTACTACGGCTTCTGCAGCGGCACGTTGTGGCCGCTGTACCACGACGCGCTGCGGGTTCCCGAGTTTCACCGTCATTGGTGGCGGACCTATCGCGACGTGAACCGCCGCTTCGCCGAGGAGACTGCTGCCGCCCTCCAACCGGGTGATGTTGCCTGGATCCAGGACTACCAACTACAGCTGGTGCCTGCGATGTTGCGCGAGATGAGAGACGACGTCACCATCGGCTTCTATCTGCACATCCCCTTCCCTCCCGTTGAACTGTTCGCTCGATTGCCGTGGCGGCGTGAGATCCTCGATGGGTTGCTGGGCGCCGACGTCATCGCTTTCCAAACACCACTGGGACGTCACAATTTCGCGCGTTGCGCCAAGCGGTTCGCCGGGGCCGAGGGGGCCACCCGGCAGTTGCGAGTTGGGAAGCGCACCGTTCGCTTGAAGACCGCCCCCATCTCCATCGACACCTCAAGGTTCATCGAGGCAGCGAAGTCGCCCGTCGTGCAAGACGTGGCGGCCCGTCTGCGTGAGGAACTCGGAACGGAGCGCACGGTGGTTCTGGGGGTCGATCGGCTCGACTACACAAAGGGGATCGATGTCCGGCTGCGCGCCTTCGAGACGCTCCTCCAAGCACACTCCGCCGACGAGTTCGTCTTCGTTCAGATCGCCGTGCCGTCGCGGGAGGAAGTCGGCGACTACGCCTCCATGCGTGCCCAGATCGAGCAGATGGTGGGACGCATCAACGGTGACCATGGCCGGCCTGGACATGTGCCGGTGCACTACCTCTATCGGAGTCTGCCCTTTGAGGACCTGGTGGCGTATTACACGGTGGCTGACGTGATGACGGTCACGCCGCTGCGTGACGGATTGAATCTCGTTGCCAAGGAATACGCAGCGAGCCGGGTAAATGGGAACGGGGTCCTGGTGCTTTCTGAATTCACCGGAGCCGCCCAGGAGCTCGTGTCAGCTGTGCTCGTCAATCCATTCGATCTCGACGGCGTGGCTGCTGCACTCGAGCAAGCGGTAGCAATGCCAGAGCAAGAGCAGCGGCAACGCATGGAGCGCATGCGTCGCCAGGTGATGAATCACGACGTCTTCGATTGGGCACAGAAGTGCCTGACCGATCTCGGCGCCTAATGGAAGAAGCCATCCGAGCGGCAGCTGCGGCGTCAGTGCTGCTGGTGGGGAGCGACTACGACGGCACCCTCGCCCCCATCGTGGACGATCCCGAGCTTGCTCACCCCGACCCGATGGCTATCGCAGCTCTACGCCACTTGGTCGACCTTCCCGACACGCACGTCGCCATCATCTCCGGCCGGGCTCGGGGCGTCCTGGCCCGCTTGATGGGCCCCATCCCGGGAGCAGTGCTGGTGGGCGGGCACGGCGCCGAGTGGGAGGACCAAGAGATCTCGCCCGCCGCGACGGCACTGGCGGCTCGGCTGGGAGAAGTTGCGGCGCGCTATCCGGGGGCACTCATGGAGTCGAAGCCCACCGGAGCGGCCTTTCACTACCGCAACGTCGACCCAGCGCTGGCGGACGGCGCAGCCGAGGCGGCCCTGGCGGCCGGCACCGAACTGGCCACCAGAGTCGTGCACGGCAAACTCATCGTGGATTTCACAACGTCTCGCAGCGACAAAGGGTCGGCGCTGCAACGGCTGCGCCAAGAGATAGCTCCCGACGTGATCGTGTTCATCGGCGACGACGTCACCGACGAAGACGCCTGGGCCGCGCTGGAACCGTCCGATGTGGGTATCGCCATCGGTAGACCAGACACCAACGCACGCCTGCATCTGGGGAGCCAGACCGAAGTGGCATCGCTGCTGGCGGACCTGGTTTCGCACCGGATCATCGCGCAACAGGGATAGAGAGGGTCCGACCCAAACAGACACCCACCATTACCCCCTACACTGTTCAGTACACAGTGTGCGCCTGACGCGCACAACGCCCGCTCCGCTTTCTTTTCCGTCTGGCGGAACGACCGCAGGTCTTGCGAGTTCTTGTTTGCTGACATCGACGTTGGCTCCCCGATCGCACATCCAGTGGGGCGCAGTCCCCGACGGTTCGAAGCTTCGGAAGGAGCACACCATGTCCAACAATCTCTATGTGGGGAACTTGACGTTCAACACCACTTCGAATGATCTCGAAACGCTCTTCGCACAGCACGGCGAAGTCAGGAAGGCTCAGGTCATCACCGACCGCGACACCGGCCGATCGCGTGGCTTCGGTTTCGTCGAGATGGGTACATCAGACGAAGCCAACGCCGCCATCGGCTCGCTCAACGGCCACAACGTCGATGGACGCGACCTCACCGTGAACGTCGCCAAGGAGCGCTCATAGTCAAGCCCGATCCGACCCGGCCCATAGACGGAGGCAGGCGGCGGTGCGAGGGGTGTGGGCATCCCGCCCGTGAGCATGAATACGAGGCCGGGTGCTCGGTGCCCAAGTGCGCGTGTGATGTGTACGAGAAAGCTGTCGCAGCGCAGCTAGCAGCCAAGTAGGCGCAGCCTTCCCTCCCCCGCCTTCGGCGGGTACTCCCCTCTGCGGGGGGAAAGACGATGTGTGGAGATCTTGTTTCCTCCCCCGGAGGGGGAGGTGCCGAGCGAAGCGAGGCGGAGGGGGCAGCTTTCGAAAACGGACGCACCGCCCTCGAAGGAGTACGGTGTCCCTATGGCCGAGCAACACGATCTCGAAGAGCTGAAACGACAACTCCGTCACGTTGCGGATCAGGGCAATGGCGGGGCCGACGACGTGCTCAAGCAGGTCGATGAGTACTTGGCAACCGATGAGGTGTCACAGGATCACCACGACGGACTCGTGCAACAGCTGCGCGACGCCGTCGATCACTTTGAGGTCGAGCATCCCCGTCTGACCGCAGCACTGCAGAAGGTCGTGGACTCGCTAACCGCCGCTGGAATCTGACCGCGGCGCGCCCCGGGAACTCTTCGGCGCCGCCCTGCGTCCAACCAACATGCGTTCTCGCCTCCCTACGTCGATCGCCCTCCTTGTCATCCTTGGAGGCGCGGCGTGCGCGGGCGAACGCTCCAGCGAAGCCACGGTGGTCGGCGATGTCTACCCGGTGTCGGGCTACGTCCATGCCGGTCCCACCTGCCCCGTCATGCAGGATCCTCCCCAAACAGGGTGCGAGGATCGAGCCGTCGACGGCGCAGAGTTATTGGTGCTG